>NZ_JBFNPK010000002.1:0-289736 GCF_040812025.1 Alteromonas nitratireducens | reverse complement strand
GCGGCAACGCGATATAGCCTGATACCTTACGGTAACTCTTTGGCGAAGAACGTTGCCGCTTCTCGCAAAAAATCGCGTTCCTTTTTGACCTTAGCCAGTTCTCGCTTGAGCCTGGCAACTTCTTCATCACGAGGAGTGCCCTGGCCTTTAAATGCGTGGTCTTTGGCTTGTTCAGCTTCACGCTTCCAGCGGTTTAACAGGTTAGGGTTAATACCGATATCCAGCGCTATCTGACGACAGCTCACACCGGGTTGTTGAGCCAAAGCAACGGCTTCGCGCTTAAACTCTGGGGAATATTTTCTTCGCTTGGTCATAGACACTCCTTCTAGGCATAGTATGCCTCTTTATGGATGTGTCCGTAAAATCTGGGTAGAACCCCTTTGTTTAATGAAAATGAAAGCGGAATAGTTTGGGCTCTTAAGGAAACAAGTAATGGTAGTATTTACAATGAGTTCATTGCTTATGCAGTGCAAATTCTAGGGGATGAAAGTTATAAACCATTTATAGAAAACGGGATTTACGATTTAGGAAAAATTGCTCTTGGTGCCACTTTCCTTTCTTTACCAAAATTTTTATAGGAAAAGTTAAAGGAAAAGAAAAAAACGGCTCAAGAAGAAACCGCGAAGCAAGAAGTAATCGCGTCCTCACCAAACGTGGTCGATTTCAGGGTTAACCCTAAACTTAGGGAAAAATGGGAAAATAAACAACACTGAACCTGCCGTAGTACATTAAAACAAAAAAGCGAACCATCTCTGGTTCGCTTTTTTGTTTTAATGACCTCAAAATCCAACTATCGGTTGCAAACTTTATTTAAGTTGAAAACTTAATTCCGATAGTTGCATTCTTTATTCGAGATCTACAACCAATCACTCTTCCCGATAGGTATCCATGGTCGGGCATGAGCACATCAGGTTACGGTCACCGTACACATCGTCAATGCGGTTTACGGTTGGCCAGAACTTGTTGCGATGTACTTCTGGCGCCGGGTAAGCCGCCAGCATGCGATCATAGCTGCGATCCCACTCGGCATCACACATATCTGCCAGGGTATGCGGGGCGTTATGCAGCGGGTTATCTGTGGCATCCCACTCGCCGCTTTCCACTTTGGCAATTTCCTGACGGATGCTGATCATGGCATCAACAAAACGATCCAGTTCGTATTTCGCTTCTGACTCGGTCGGCTCAACCATCAGTGTACCCGCTACCGGGAAGCTCATGGTAGGCGCATGGAAACCGTAGTCGTTCAGACGCTTGGCAATGTCCACTTCGGTCACGCCCGACGCTTCTTTAAGCGGACGCAGGTCAATAATACATTCGTGAGCAATGCGACCATTGCGGCCTTTGTACAGAATGTTGTAATGACCTTCCAGGCGCTTGGCGACATAGTTGGCATTCAGAATGGCGACTTCGGTTGCTTTACGAAGACCTGCCGACCCCATCATCTTAATGTACATATAGCTGATGGGCAGAATCGACGCGCTGCCCCACGGTGCCGCCGATACCGCACCACAGTTTTCTCCGGCATTGGCAATGTTGACTACCGTGTGGTTTGGCAGGAACGGTGCCAGGTGCGATTTTACACCAATAGGACCCATGCCCGGACCGCCGCCACCGTGCGGAATACAGAAGGTTTTGTGCAGGTTAAGGTGCGATACGTCAGAGCCAATAAAGCCCGGAGAGGTAATTCCCACCTGCGCGTTCATATTGGCGCCATCCATGTATACCTGACCACCGAATTCATGCACGATGTCACAAATCTCGCGGATGGTTTCTTCATACACACCGTGAGTTGACGGATACGTGATCATGGCACACGACAGGTTGTCTTTCACTTCCTCGGCTTTTTTGCGCAGGTCGTTCAGGTCAACGTTACCGTTCTTGTCACACTCAACGACCACCACTTTCAGGCTGACCATTTGTGCTGACGCCGGGTTGGTACCGTGCGCAGAACTTGGGATAAGACACACATTACGGTGACCTTCGCCACGGCTTTCGTGGTAACGCTGAATCGCCAGCAGGCCGGCGTACTCACCCTGCGCACCTGAGTTAGGCTGCATAGACAGCGCGTCGTAACCGGTAATGTTAATCAGCCAGTCGCTCAGCTCCTGAATCATTTCCTGATAGCCAGACGCCTGATCCAGCGGCGCGAACGGGTGAAGCTGACCAAACTCAGGCCAGGTCACCGGGATCATTTCCGCCGTCGCATTCAGTTTCATGGTGCACGAGCCCAGTGAAATCATAGAATGGTTCAGTGCCAGGTCTTTATTCTCCAGCGACTTGATATAACGCAGCATTTCCGTTTCTGAGTGATAACGGTTGAACGTTTCATGGGTCAGGAAGTCACTGGTGCGCACCAGATCAGCCGGCACCGACTTGCTGCCTTGTGTGGTGACTTCCGCGTCAAGCGCATCCACGGTCAGGCCATGGCCTTCACCCAGTACTACGTCAAACAGCGCCATCAGGTCGTCACGGGTAGTAGTTTCATCCAGCGAAATACCTACCGCACCATCAAGGTCGCCACGCAGGTTAATGCCTTTGTCATAACCACGCTGAAGCACCGCGTCTTTGTTGTCCGTCATCACCGTGATGGTGTCAAACCAGGTGCTGTGTTTAAGCGACGCGCCTTTCTGCATCAGACCCGTCGCAAGGATGTCGGTCATGCGATGGATGCGGCTGGCAATGGTCTTAAGCCCTTGCGGACCATGGTAAACCGCATAGAACGAAGCCATATTCGCCAGCAGCACCTGTGCGGTACAAATGTTGGAGTTCGCCTTTTCGCGGCGGATGTGCTGTTCACGGGTTTGCAGCGCCATACGCAATGCAGGACGTCCGCGGGTGTCTTTACTCACACCAATAATACGGCCGGGCAGTGAACGCTTATAGCTGTCACGGGTGGCGAAAAACGCCGCATGCGGACCGCCATATCCCATGGGTACACCAAAGCGTTGGGCACTGCCCAGCGCCACGTCGGCACCCAGTTCACCCGGTGACTTCAGCATTACCAGGCTCATCAGATCAGCCGCCACGGCGACGATGCCTTTGTTCGCCTGAACCGCGGCAATCACATCGCGCAGGTCGGCAATTTCACCGGTAGTGCCGGGATACTGCAGCAGCGCACCGAACACATCGTGCTCAGCAGCTTCGGATGCCGGACCGGTCACAATACCAAAACCGAACATCTCTGCGCGGGTTTCTACCACGTCTTTGGTTTGCGGATGCACATCATCGGCAATAAAGAACAGGTTGGCTTTTTTGTTCTTCGACACACGCTTGGCCAGTGCCATCGCTTCCGCTGCCGCTGTCCCCTCGTCCAGCAGTGACGCAGATGCCAGCTCAAGACCAGTCAGGTCAATGGTCAGTTGCTGGAAGTTCAGAATGGCTTCCAGACGACCCTGGGCAATTTCAGGCTGGTACGGTGTATAGGCGGTATACCAGCCCGGGTTTTCCAGTACGTTACGCAGGATCACGTTAGGCACGTGGGTGTCGTAATAGCCCATACCGATGAATGAACGGTTTATTTTATTTTTAGCAGCAACCGCTTTCAGCGCATTCAGTGCTTCCACTTCGGTTGCGCCCTCACCCACTTCGATAGGCTTCTCCAGTGCGATACCGGCAGGCACTGTCTCATTCATCAGCGCTTCCAGTGAAGGCGCCCCGACAGTGTCCAGCATGGACTGTATTTCTGCTTCGCCCGGACCGATATGGCGGCGAATAAATTCGTTTTTCTGCTCAAGCTGAGCCAGAGTAAGAGAAGTAGTAGACATAAACCTGTTCAACATCCGCAATGAGTAAAAGATAAAAAGGGGCTATAGACGGCCCCTTTTTACTAATTTAAAGAATCAAGATCCTGCGACCTT
The DNA here is from genome assembly GCF_040812025.1 of Alteromonas nitratireducens. Taxonomy (NCBI): domain Bacteria; kingdom Pseudomonadati; phylum Pseudomonadota; class Gammaproteobacteria; order Alteromonadales; family Alteromonadaceae; genus Alteromonas; species Alteromonas nitratireducens. Next base: position 285,879 of record NZ_JBFNPK010000002.1, on the reverse strand, counting down.
ACTCGTCTTCGAGTGTATTCTCGTAGCCTTCCGCGTCCAGCAGATTCTCTGCTTCAGACGCATCATCGGCCTTAATTTTGAACATCCAGCCGTCACCGTAAGGATCAGAGTTGACCAGTTCAGGAGACTCTTCCAGATCTTCATTCACTTCAACAATTTCACCGCTGATAGGCGCATAAACGTCAGAAGCGGCTTTTACTGATTCCGCCACTGCCACGTCATCACCGGTGCTGACCTTATCACCAACGTCAGGCAGCTCTACGAATACCATGTCGCCCAGCAGATCCTGTGCGTGCTCAGAGATGCCTACGGTGAACACACCGTCGCCTTCCGGACGTACCCACTCGTGAGTGGCGGCGTAGCGTAAATCGTTAGGGATATTGCTCATAATCGTTCCTGTTGTTGTTAGTCGTTATAAAACACTTTTACCATTGCGAACAAAGCTGGGTTTAACCACTTTTACTGTAACCCACTTTTTGCGCATTTCCACTTCCACGGTGTCACCGACACCGGCAGGCACGCGGGCCATTGCAATAGCATGCCCCAACGTTGGCGAGAAGGTGCCTGACGTGATCACGCCTTCACCGTTTTCAGTTTTCACTTTTTGTCCGTGACGCAGTACACCTTTGTCTGTCATGACCAGACCAACCAGTTTGTCAGTGCCGGCTTCACGCTGTGCTTCCAGCGCTTTACGACCAACAAAATCACGGTCACCCGGCTCCCATGCAATGGTCCAGCCCATATTCGCGGCCAGTGGCGATACGGTTTCGTCCATATCCTGCCCATACAGGTTCATACCGGCTTCCAGACGCAGGGTGTCGCGCGCACCCAGTCCACATGGCGTAACGCCAGCGTCCAGCAGCCCCTGCCAGAACTCAGCGGCACGTGTTTGTGGCACCATGATTTCGTAGCCGGTTTCACCGGTGTAGCCTGTGGTCGCAATGAACAGATCTTCAGCCTGTACACCGAAGAAGGGCTTCATGCCGGCTACCGCTTCTTTCTGCGCTGCACTGAACAGGGTTGCGGCTTTTTCCTTCGCATTCGGTCCCTGCACTGCAATCATCGCAAATTCATTACGTTCAGTGATGGTGACGTCGAAACCTTCCGCGCAACCGCGCAGCCAGTTCATGTCTTTTTCACGCGTCGCAGAGTTCACCACCAGACGATAATTGGTGTTGTCGAAGTGATACACGATAAGATCGTCTACCACTCCACCGGCTTCATTCAGCATACCGCTGTACAGGGCTTTACCTTTGTCCTGGAGTTTTTCAACGTCGTTGGCCAGCAGGTAACGCAGATAGGCTTTTGCATCCGCTCCTGTCACATCCACAATGGTCATGTGTGATACGTCAAACATCCCCGCGTCGCGACGCACCGCGTGATGTTCTTCAATTTGAGAACCATAACTGATCGGCATTTCCCAGCCAAAAAAGTCCACCATTTTCGCACCGGCTTCCAGGTGCTTGGCGTGTAGGGTTGTTTTACTGGTCATTCGACTCAACTCACAATGCAAAAAAATGTGACCTGAGTATAGAAACAAGGTAGTGGCGCAACAAATTGAAATTATTTATCATTACATTTAACTTTTAAATGTAAATCGATTAAGTGATTAGCTTTTCAAATAAATTATGAAGCAGCTTTCCCTCGATAATCTGCGCACCTTTGTCAGCGTCATTGAGCTGGGCGGTTATGCCAAAGCCGGTGATGCGCTGGGTCGCTCACAGCCGGCAATCAGTCTGCAAATAAAAAAGCTGGAAGCCCAGCTTGAACGCAAACTGTTTACCAAGGTGGGGCAGCGTCATCTGCCCAGTGCGGATGGCAACTGGCTTTATCCAAAAGCCAAAGAAATGCTGGAAATGAACGATGCGATTTTTCGGAGCCTCAATCCGGCGCCGCTGAGCGGGCGGTTACGTCTTGGGATCCCGAATGAGTTCGCGTCCACCCTGCTTCCGGGTCTGATTGGTGAGTTTTCCACCCGTTATCCGGATGTGTCACTGGAGGTGACGTCGGCGCTGAGTCGCGATCTGCTGCATCCGGCCAAACGCAACGAGTTCGATCTTATCCTCGCCCTGTCCAACCCCGACGATGATGCCGGCGGTGAAGTGATCCTGGAAGATGATGTGGTCTGGGTTGGCGATCCAAACCGCAGCTACCTGGGAGAAAGTATTGCCCTGGTGCTGGCACCCGATGGCTGCATGTACCGCAGCCGGGTGATTGAACAGTTGAAACAGCAGACCCGGGCCTGGCGTATCACCTACACGAATGCCGATCTGTCCGGCCTGGTGGCCGCCATTTCGCAGGGCTTAGGGATCACTGCACTGGCCAGGGCCAGTTTGCCGGAGAGCCTGAGCGTGCTCTCCCTGCCACAGCTCCCTGCGCTCGGAAAAATTAACATCTGCCTGTTCAGTCAGCATAGCCGCCATCCGGTGGTGAGTAAAACGCTGTCTGATTTTATTAAGAGCCGACTCAGATAGGTTATAAACAGGATTTTATTGCCGCATCGAACTCTTCAAATCTGAATGGTTTCTGTAGCACAGCTTGCGCACCATGCAACAGCAACCTCTCTGTTTGTTCACCAAGTAAAGACCCTGATGAAATAATCACCTTAACGTCAGGATTTATCGCCAGCAGCTGTGTTAATGTTTGCTCCCCCGTCATGCCCGGCATCATCATATCCAGAATGACAACATCAATATCCTGCTGATGTTGCCGGTACAGGTTAACCGCTTCATCTCCTTCACCAGCGAATACCCCCTGATAACCAAGATTATTGATAAACTCACCACAGATCTCGCGCAACAGCGCCTCATCGTCCACGACCAAAATCACAGGTTTCGTTTCTACTTTTGTCGCAACCCGTTCGACGCTGTCTGGCTTGACGTGCGCTGAATCGACAACGGGCAATAAAATCGTAAAACAGGTACCTCTGCCAGGCTCGCTGTCCACCGAGATAGTTCCGTCCAACTGTTCAATGGCTCGATATACCGATGCCAGCCCCAGCCCAGTACCTTTATCTTCCTCTTTGGTAGTGAAATAAGGCTCAAAAATGCGACGAAGATGCTCCGTTGGTATACCACAGCCTGTATCACGAACACTGATTTGCACATAACTGCCCGGCTGCAGCGTGCCATGTTTCGCAGGAAACGAGTCTGCACTTATCACTTTACCTGCTGTTGAAATATGGATTTCGCCCCCCTCAGGCATTGCATCGCGAGCATTTAGTCCAAGGTTCAGCAATACATTGGGGATGCTTGCTTTGTCCGCTTGAATGACCGCGGAAGGCGCCTGCAGGTCAGCATGAATGGTAATTCTTTTATCGAGGGTGCGGCTCAGCATATCAACGGCGTCGGTAATTTGTTCGTGAATATCAACAGGCTCAGCGTCAATACTCTGCTTTCTCGAAAAGGCCACCAACTGTTTTGTCAGTGATTTTGAATTTTCCGCGGCGGCGATAATCTTTTCGCAGTACCGTTTAACTTTTGTGATGTCGTCTGTTGAGTTAATAAGCTCCGCAAAGCCGAGAATAGAGGCCAGGTGGTTGTTAAAGTCATGGGCAACGCCACCAGCCAGGTGTCCTATCGCATCCATTTTCTGTGAATGCCGAAGTGCCGTTTCCATTTCTCGTCGCTCGGTGACATCGATATGCGAGCCAATCATTCTGACAGGATGACCGTTCTCGTCACCCATCACTGAGGCATGACACAAAATCCAGCGGTACTCACCCTGCTTGTTTTTGAGACGAAATAGCGTCTCGTGATTCTGAGACAATGTGGCGATACTGTGCTTGATAGTCGCGAGTGTTTCTTCACGATCATCTGGATGCAAGCGGGACTCCCACTCAACATATTCATCCGTCATTTCGTCCGCTTCGTAACCCAGTTGTTGCTTGTATTCTTTTGAAAAGTGAACGGTATTAGTGACCAGATGCCAGTCCCAAAACCCAATATTGCCCGCTTTTATAAGCTCACTCATCTGTAAATTTGCATCAATAAGCGCTTCTTTTTTAGCCTGGAGTCGTTCTACCAGATGCTTACTTTCAGTGACGTCAAAACAGGAACCCACGAAGCCAAGAAACTGGCCGTTGTCGTCGTAGTAAGGAGTACCATCATCGCGTATCCATCCATACTGCCCCTCACTGTCCAGTAAACGGTAATCCATTGAAAAGGGTTGCCGCGCATCAAATGCCTGGTTGTAAATGTCAAGACAAAGCTGGAAGTCATCTTTATGTACTCCCTCAGCCCAGCCATACCCATATTCCTGCACAAGCGTCCGGCCACGATAGTCCAGCCATGCCTTGTTGAAGTAGATACACTCCTTGACATCGTTTGAGACCCATATCATCACAGACGACGCATTGGCGATGATGGCGCCAACGCTGTTAATTTCAAACGCGCTGGTAACGTCTGGGGATGAATGCACAAAATGTCCTGATTAATTCAGTTGGGGTTATCCTGATAGTCTAGAGCATCGCGCAAAATATGATTAATTATTAATCAATTCGTTAAGCTTTAATTGATCCAGATCACAGTGAGTCAGTCCCTCAAGCGCGTTCAGATCTTAAGCGGTGCCAGCGCACCTAATGGCGAATCCAGCGATTCTGGCGGCTCAGTAAACCATGCGGGGCCGCTGTCCGTCATATACATGCAGTCTTCCAGACGCACGCCAAACTCGCCCGGCAGGTAAATGCCGGGTTCATTGGAAAAACACATCCCTTTTGCCAAAGGCGTTGTTTCACCATGAACAAAATTGACCTTTTCATGCCCTTCCATACCAATGCCGTGACCTGTACGGTGGGACAGGCCGGGTAGCTGGTAGGCCGGACCATATCCTAATGTTTCGTAATGCTTGCGCACCGCATCGTCCACCCTGCCTGCCGGCACGCCCGGACGGGCCGTATCAAAGGCAATCTGCTGGCCTTTTCTCACATGCTGCCATACCGTCTGTTGCTTTTTGCCCGGCGTACCAAACACAAAGGTACGGCTGATATCCGACTGGTAACCGTGCACACTGCAGCCGCTGTCCATCAGAACCACTGAGCCCTGACGGATAACCTGGCTTTCCCGTGTTCCATGCGGGTAGGCACTCGCCTCATTAAACAATGCCAGACACCAGGTACTTTGCCCGCCCAGACGCTGCTGCGTCGCATTCATCAGCGCCTTTACGTCCTGCTGCGTCATGCCCTCTCGAAGTTGCGCCCACACTTCCTCGTATGCCCGCAGGGTCACTTCGTTTGCTTTATGCATCAGGGTCAGTTCGTGCGCCGATTTGATCATGCGACACCCAAACGTCACCGGCTCCGCGGGGACATGCGTCATTGCCGGCATCGCATCCATAATGCCACTCAGCGCAAAATAGCGGACGGTACTTTCAAAACCCAGTTGCCCTTTTTCAATACCACGGTCGGCCAGCACTGCTTTCACCACATCAAACGGGCTTTCATGCTCCTGCCACACATGCACGTCACCCTCTACCTGCAGCGATTCCATGACACTCGGTTTTTCAAAAAATGGGGTCACGACGGCCACCCTGCCCTGTTTTGGAATGATCAGAGCGGTAAGACGTTCGCTACGCCACCACTGAACACCAGAGAAGTAATCCATCGCGGCGCCGGGTTCAAGGACGATAGCCTGAAGGTTATGTTTGTCCATCAGCTGCTGCGCCTTCACCACACGCGCTTCACGTTCTTTCGCAGTAATCGGCGTCACCGAACCGGTAATATTTGCCAGTTGTGGTTCAGAGACAGCGCTACCAGACGCCACGGCAGAGAGAGGAGACAGTGTCGCGGTGGCCAGGCCCAGCCCCGACAGTTTAAGGAAATGACGTTTATTCATGGGTTGTCAGCAATCAGTCAATCATGACTGCCAGTCTGACCTTTGCTGAGGATGAAGGCAATATACTGTGCGGCAATCTGACTGCCTGTTGCCACCAGCGACAACAGGCTGAGGAGGTATCAGCGAAGCCCCATCGCCTGGGCCACCAGCTTTTCTTTCACACCGGGCAGGCTGTCAGCCGCGGCAAGGCCAATGCCACGTACCAGTTTTTTCAGCGGATCATCACCATCAAACAGCGTTTTAAATCCGTCCATAGCGGCAATCATTTTGGCGGCTTCGTTTTTTCTGGCGCGTTCAAACGGGCGCAGCCAGCGTTTCGATGACAGCGCTTTACCCTGTTCCTGCAGGTGCTTCAGATGCGATGCCAGTGCCAATGCATCCTGGATCCCAAGATTGGCCCCCTGGCCGGCCAGGGGGTGAATGGTATGAGCGGCATCGCCAATCAGCACCACGCCGTCTTTTACCCACTCTCTCGCATAACGCATGGTCAGTGGAAAGCTGGCGCGCGCGGTGAGCAATGACACCACGCCCAGTGCCGACTGACTGGCTGCGGTCAGCGCCTGGCAAAATGCCTCATCGTCCAGACTCAGCAGGTGATTTGCCTGACTGGTTTGCTGTGACCAGACGATGGAGCAACTGTGTGGGTCGCGCATCGGCAGCAGTGCCAGCGGTCCGGTTGGGGTAAACGCCTGGCGAGCCGTTGCGTTATGCGGTTTTTCGGTTCGGATATTGGCAACAATGGCGGTATGTCCGTAGTCACGAAACGTGATGGGCAATTGCGCCTGCTGGCGGATAAATGAGTTCGCCCCGTCGGCGCCAACCACCAGTCTGGCGGCAATAACCTCATCGTTATCAAGCATCAGCATACTCTGCTCACTGCCCCACAGGATGCGGCTGATACGCGCAATGACAACGCGTGTAACGGTTTCGCTTTCTACCTGTGATGCCAGCGCGTTCACCAATGCCTGGTTCTCAACAATGTGCCCAAGATGTGGCATCTGCATCGACGCACAGTCAAAATGAATTTCGCCAAAGCTGTCTTTGTCCCACACATGCATGTGCTGGTAGGCCGCCACTTTTTCCGGATTTAATCTGCACCAGACGCCAAGCGTTTCCAGCGCCTGCCTGTTGGCCGCATTGATTGCACTTACCCTGACATCCCACTGCGGCGTGTCAGGCTGACGCAGTGGCAGGGTGCTGACCAGCGCGACCGACAGTCCACTGCCTTCCAGTGCCGCCGCCAGTGACAGCCCCACCATGCCTGCGCCAACAATGGCGATATCAACCTGTTGCATCATGTGTCCTGTTCGTTGTTGTGCCTGCGCCAAAACCGGTAGTCTGGCGCACAAACGCGTCTTTAATGCCCGGGATCAGTTCGAGCCCAAGCAGCCCGCCATTACGCGCCATCACCAGCGGTAAATGACGATTAGCGAAAACATGCACCAGCGTGTCGGTCAGTCCGATCGTCATTTGTCTGTCATCACGGCGAACCCGGGCATACTCGCGGGTAATCTGGCCCGCGTCAGCAGGCTGTTGTTTTAACAACGCAATCAGTGACAGGCAGTCGCGCAAGCCTAAATTAAAGCCCTGACCGGCAATAGGATGCAGGGTCTGCGCCGCATTGCCGACCACCACACACCGCAGGCCATCAACCCGGGTGTTACTGGCAAGTGCTAATGGATAAGTCAGTCGCGGGGTCACCCGGATGATCCTGCCCTGACGGTAACCAAAGGTATCCTGTAATGCATGAATAAACGCGCTGTCAGACAGCGACATGATCTTATCCGCGTTATGCGTTTCGAGTGTCCAGACTACCGAGCCGCCATGACCCGGCGTCATCTGCCCGTTAATCTCACTGTCGAAGGGCAACACGGCAAGTGGCCCTTCGGGAGTAAACCGCTCATAGGCACGGCCGGACAGCGGCTCTGAGCAATGTATATTGCATACGATAGCGGTTTGCCCATACGACTTAACGCTGCGCGTAAAACCGAGTGACGCGCCAAGTGCCGAGCGTCCGCCGTCAGCCAGCACCAACAGGCGACTGGTCAGCGCATCGTCGTTATCCAGAGTCAGCGTGGCAGCATCATTCGTGGTAACCGCGTCAACAACACTGGCCGGCGCAACATAGGTAAAAGCGGGGTTGTCTTTCACGGCAGCAAACAGTGCCTGCCCCAATAAGCGGATGGATACCACCTCACCAAATGCCGGCAGATGATGTTCATCCGCATGCAGTTGGCACAATCCGACGCGACCCTGATCTGACACTTCAATGTGCCTGATGGCTGTTGCACCTGCATCACCAAGATTAATGCCATATGCACTCAGCGCATCAGCAGAGCGGCGGGCCAGCGCAATGATCCTGGCGTCAAAGCCGCTGTGTGGCGTTTCGTTATTATCGGGCACCGGGTTCGCGTCGACCAGCGTCACTGAATAAGGCGTGTCGTTTAACAGCCCACGTGCCAGCGTAAAGCCGACAACACCGCCACCAATAATGATTACATCAGTTTGCACGGCTTACGCTTTCCTCATGAAGGCTTCGATGTCCTCTATCGTTTTAGGAACATCCGCGGTCAGGATCTCAATACCGGTTCCGGTGATCACCACGTTATCTTCGATGCGCACGCCGATACCGCGGTATTGTTCTGGCACGTCACGGTCCGGCGCAATATAAATACCCGGTTCGACGGTCAGCACCATACCCGGCTTTAGCGGACGATCCTTACCGTTTTGTTTGTAATCGCCCACGTCATGCACATCCAATCCCAGAAAGTGCCCGAGACCATGCATGTAATAGTCGCGCCAGGATTTGTGTGTGAGGTTATCTGACACGCTACCGGTTAAAATGCCAAGCTCTACCAGCCCGGCGGTAATCACTTCAACACTGCGGGTCATGGCATCAGCCAGTGTGACGCCGGGTCCCAGCATGGCCAGTACGGCTTCCTGCGCGTTTAATACAATCTGATACACCGCGCGCTGGGCCGGCGAAAATACGCCGTTTGCCGGGAACGTGCGGGTAATGTCAGAGGCGTAGCCTTTAAACTCTGCCCCGGCATCAATCAGTACCAGATCACCGTCCTTTATTTCATCCTGATTCTCTGTGTAATGGAGAATACAGGCGTTGTCACCGCTGCCCACAATGGTGCCATAAGCAGGACTGCGCGCGCCGGCCATTGCAAATTCGTGATGCAATTCGGCTTCCAGCTGATATTCATAGCAGCCCGGACGCACAAACTTCATCGCCCGCTTGTGGGCCGACGCTGTGATCTGCGCGGCGGCTTTCATCACCGCAATTTCACAGGCCGATTTAAACACCCGCATCTCGTGAAGCACAGGCCGGATATCTTCCAGACTACGTGGCGCCCGGTACTCTTTTGGCGCATTACGCAGTGACGCCAGCGCATCCTGCACCATCTGGTCAGCTACCGGGTTCTCGCCCAGCGCCATATAAACACAGTCATGGCCTTCCAGCATGCCCGGCAGAACGTCTTCCAGCTCATCCAGCTCAACCGCCTCATCCAGCGAGAAACGCTCCAGCGCCGCTTCAGCTCCCAGCCGGCGACCGTGCCAGACTTCGGCATCAGGATCTTTTGGCAGACAAGCCATGGCCCGGTAATGCAGACCGTCACCGTCATGATTAGACAGGAATAACCAGGCATCGGGTTCATCAAATCCGGTCAGATACCAGAAGTCACTGTGCTGACGAAAAAGATAGTCGGTATCACGGCTGCGCTTTACCAGGCTGGCGGCCGGAATAATACACAGGCTGTTTGGCCGGCATTCACTTAACAGCCGGTCCTGGCGGGCAATAAATTCCTGATTGCTAATCATGCGACGTCGCTTTTAATGCACTGACGGTTTACCGGGTTGATCGTCAAGCAGTGACTGCCCCAGTTCGCTGTAACACAGCATTGCAGACACTTTTACATACTCCATAACTTCATTAAGAGCCTTTTCTGACTCCTCATCCTCGTCCATGGGCTCTTCCATGCGAGCAATGTTAGCGAAGTCGTCCAACGCTTCTTTGACATCGTCAGAACACTGCATCAGGTCTTGCTGATGCAGCCCGAAGCCGGTCATGAAACCCTGCACCCAGTTGATCAGGGCAACGCCGCGGTCGTTAATCGGCGCGTTGTCGTCAGGCAGCAGCAGGGTCAGCGAAAACTCACCTTCCAGAAGTTGCTGACAGGTCTGGTTAAACAGCGCCGTGAGCAGACTGGTTGTCTGTTCGGTGAATGGCTCACCCTGATTGGTCATTTCTTTGAGACCGTCCATCCAGTGCTGGTCGGTCAGCGACATGCCGCCACACAGCATGCCACATAACAACCCGTGTATTTCAGCGCCGTCAGCCACCAGCCCCTGCTGGGAAAGACGCGTTGTCACGGTATCGTAATCGAGCTGTTTTTCCACAATATACCCTTACTCTTTACTGAAGTTCCATGGTAGCAAAACCTTGTCACTAAGCACACTACTGATGTTTGTGTACAGACTGACCAATCAGATGGATTTTGAGGTAAAGCAGGTGGCAGCGTGCTGACGTTTGCTCTATGATCAGCATGGCGAAAACGGAATTTTCTCCTGTGCTGATGATGAACGCAGGGTTAGTAGCCGTCCATTGCCGGACGTGTTGGTTTGTGTATACTACGACCCTGGCCAATCGGCCTGACCATCTGGTCAGGTCTGACAAAGTGAAGATCCACTTCACGGCTTATCGCGTTTGATATAGTCTGATGCGCATCATAATAACCATGCTTCCTGGGATGTTTGCCAGTTCATTCATGTCCCTGGCCGATGCTTTAAATTTAGGAAGTTGAAACGGTCGCTTTTGTGCAAGCTCGGCATGTACCGAGAAGCCTGCGGTGACTGTGATTCTTCCGCCCTGAACTTTTCGGTTCACGGGCGAACAATGGACAGCGGCATTCCGGGAGGCGCCCTCTTTCGACGGAAGAAGAAATGGCAGTAATTAATTTTGGATCGATCAATATCGATCACGTATACCACGTTGATCACTTCGTCCAGCCGGGCGAAACCATCGCATCAACCCATTACCAGCAACTGCTGGGCGGCAAAGGCGCGAACCAGTCTATTGCCCTTGCCCAGGCAGGCGCTGACGTGCGCCATGTCGGCAGCATTCATGAGAACGACGCCGCGTTTAAGCAGTTTCTGATCAAAAAAGGCGTCGATTGTCGCGGTGTAAAATGCCACGACACCCCTTCTGGACACGCCATTATTCAGGTAACGCCAAACGGCGAAAACGCCATTGTGCTGTTTGGCGGGGCCAACCAGACCATCACGCCGGAAACAGTGAAACGCGCATTCAGCGATGTCTCATCCAGCGACTGGGTACTGACCCAAAACGAGACCAGCAGCATTGCGGATGTCTTCACCCAGGCCAAAGCCAAGCAACTGAAAGTGGCGTTTAATCCGGCCCCCATGAGTGAGTCAGTCAAGTCACTGCCACTGGAATGTGTGGACCTGCTGATTGTCAACGAAACAGAAGCTGCGGCGCTTACCGGCAAGCACGAACTGGATGACATTATTGCTGAATTCCAGTGCAGCTGGTCACATGCCGAAGTTATTATCACACTGGGTAAAGACGGCGTGATTATGCTGCGTAAGCAGGACGTCATCCGGGTTGATGCATTCAGCGTAGATGCGGTGGATACCACTGCCGCCGGTGATACCTTCATTGGTTACTTCCTGTCAGCCTACAGCAACCATACTGACGCGAAACAGGCACTGAAACGCGGGTGCGCGGCATCGGCTATCGCAGTGACCCGTGAAGGCGCGGCACAATCTATTCCAACCCGTCAGGAAGTAGACAGATTCCTGGCTAAACATGCCAGTTAACCGAGTTAGACTATGACACACAAAATTATTCTTGATACCGATCCGGGCATCGATGATGCCATGGCGATTTTCTTTGCCTTTCAGTCTCCCGATATCGAGGTACTGGGACTGACCACGGTGTTTGGCAATGTGCCTGTTGATATGGCGGCTCAGAACGCATTACGTCTGGTTGAACTGGCAGGCAAAGACATTCCGGTTACCAAAGGCGTAGCCATGCCATGGGTGGGCCCTGAATCGACCTACGCGCATTTTGTTCATGGTAACAATGGCTTCGGTGATATTGACGTTGCGCCGGTAAAAAGCCAGCTTGATCCGCGCAGTTCAGCGCAGTTCATTGTTGATATGGCGCGTCAGTATCCGGGCGAAATCACGCTGGTCGCGATTGGGCCACTGGGTAACCTCGCGCTGGCACTGCGTCTGGAGCCCGAGCTACCCAAGCTGGTTAAGGGTGTGAGCATCATGGGTGGTGCCGCCTTCGTCAGAGGGAATGTTACGCCACTGGCTGAAGCCAATATCTGGAACGACGCCCATGCAGCAGAAATCGTATTTGCTGCCGACTGGGATCTGACCATGTTTGGACTGGACGTGACTAACGCTGTACCGTTTAAGCCTGAGTTTGTTGATATCCTCGCCGAGAAGAACGCAAAACTGGGTTCGTTCGTTCAGGCATCGGCACAGTTCTACATGGACTTTTACTCTCAGAACCGCGAAGACCGCGTCTGTTTCTTCCATGATGCGTTCCCGATTGCGCACCTGCGCCATCCGGAGCTGTTTGCGCTGACCGAAGGTCACGTTCGGGTTGGCACCGGACCGCTGGACCGCGGTCAGACTGCAGTCGCACCAAAAGGGACGACACCAAGTCCGCTGTGGACCGAAGCCAACACGATCAAAGTGGCAACCAAAGTTGACCACGCCCGGCTTGAACAGTTATTCATTGACACTTATGCTCTCTAACATACGCTAAGGGCTGTTTCGACAGCCCTTTTTTTTCAGGAGGACATCGTCAGTATGCAAAGTGCGCCGCACCCGGAGTCTGAAGCAAAACGTCTCACCGAGCTACTGAGCTTCGACGTGCTCGATACCGAAGCAGAAGCGCTGTTCGACGAACTCACCCTGCTGGCCTCAGAGATTTGCCAGACCCCCATCGCGCTGATTAGCCTGGTCGATCAGGACCGGCAATGGTTTAAGTCAAATCACGGACTGGATGCCAGCGAGACCCCACGCAATGTCTCCTTTTGTGCCCATGCCATTTTGCAGCACGACGTAATGGAGGTCCGTGATACCCACTCTGATCAGCGCTTTTTCGACAATCCGCTGGTCACAGAGGAGCCCCATATCCGGTTTTATGCGGGTAGTCCGCTGGTAACATCGGGTGGCGAAGCCATTGGTACTGTCTGCGTCATCAGCGATCGGCCTAAAACGCTGACCATTGAGCAGAAAAAGGCGCTGAAATCGATCAGTAAAACCATTGTCGCGCACCTTGAGCTGCGCCGTAAAAATCAGGAATTACGACGTACCAGTCAGATACAGTCCGATTTTTTATCCTATGTCAGCCACGAGATTCGCACCCAGTTAAATGGCATCAGTACATTGTCGGGCTTGCTTGAACAGGAAGCCCGGGATCTCCATCTGCCAGCCTCCTTTGCCGACGCGCTGTCGCACGTCCGCATGAGCGGCGAACGGCTGACCAATATTGTTAATTCGGTCCTGGATATCAAACAGATTGAGGCCGGTAAGCTTAAGCTATACCCGCGCCAGGTCCCTGTCCGGGATTTCTTCTCGCACATTTTCAGCCTGATGGCGACGCGGGCCAGCGCTGTCAGCGTGACGTTTGATTCTCATATTGCCGAAGACGTGCCCGACGTGCTGGAAATGGATGACACCAAGCTGGGTCAGGTTGCCCTTAATCTGATTGGCAATGCGATTAAATTTACGCCGCCGAAACGCGCCGTGCGGGTTAACGTGTCTTATCAGACTCCACACCTGGTTATTTGTGTCAACGATGAAGGGATAGGCATCAGTGAGGAAGATCAGACCCGACTGTTTGGTGCCTATGCGCGCATGGACAATGCGCAATCTTTTGCGGGCACAGGCCTGGGCCTGATGATCAGCCGGCAGCTGGTCGAACTGATGGGGGGCGATATTCAGGTGGACAGTGCCGTCAATCAGGGCACCCGCATGACGGCAACGGTGCTCGCCCAACCGGTAACTGCCGGCACACTGGTTACGCAGCAGCCTCAGGTTCCGCTTCGCCCGCTGTCTGAAGACGCAGACCCGGTCATTCTTGTGGTCGAAGATAACGACATCAACCAGGTCGTTATCAAAGCCCTGTTTGACAGCGCAGGATTACCTATCGTTATCAAAGACTCCGGTGAAGACGCCCTTGCGTGGCTTAAGGATCATATCCCTGATCTGGTGTTGATGGACCTGCACCTGCCGGGCATTTCAGGCAGAGAAACCACCCGACAGCTTCACGCCCTTCACCCTGATGTACCCGTGGTGGCACTGACGGCAGACTCGTTTCACGATGCGGGGGACCTGAAAAAAGACGGCATGTGTGACATTCTTACCAAGCCGGTTGACCGCGCCGCACTGGTTACCCTGCTGCAACATTATCTCGGACAATGACCACCACGACCGCATCCTCTCAATCTCAGCGACAGCAGTTAAGACGTGAGCTCAGGGCGGCCCGACGCGCCCTGTCAGACGCCCAGCAGGATATGGCTGCGGCGGATATTGCCTCACAGTTGCTTTCACTGCCGGCGGTCGCGGATGCCAGCGTGGTAGCCGGCTATCTGCCAAACGATGGTGAAGTCGACCTGACGCCGTTGTTCACCCGCTTTTTTTCTTCACCTGACGCCCCTGCCGTTGCGCTGCCTGTGCTGCACCCGTTCACACCAGGCCATTTATTGTTTCTGCATTACCATCCGCAAACGCCGATGCAGACCAACCGGTTTGGCATTGCTGAGCCGGTCTGTGATGTGACGCGCGTTATTCCGCCGACCGCCATTGACGTGGTGCTGCTACCCCTGGTCGGGTTTGATGCACACGGCAACCGCCTGGGTATGGGCGGAGGTTTTTATGACCGCACGCTGGCGCACCGTGACCGCTGGGCAAAAAAACCTGTGCTGATTGGTATTGCGCACGACTGTCAGCAGGTGCCGGCTTTGCCGGTACAATCCTGGGACGTCCCACTGGACATCATCGTCACCCCCGAACAAAAGATTTATTCTCGCCCGCCACAATCCTAAAAATTGGCTACGGCTCTGCGGCTGTTTTCAGTTACACTTTGCGCAACACTTAGTAACGGGAAAAGGCATGGATCAGAATGACAAAAAGCGCGCAGTAGCGCGGGCAGCGCTCAATTATGTTGAACCGGACACCATCATTGGCGTAGGCACAGGCTCAACCGTCAACTTCTTCATCGACGCGCTGGCAGATATCAAAGACAGCATCACCGCGGCAGTGTCCAGTTCAGACGCTTCAACAGAGCGACTCAAAGCAATCGGTATTGAGGTAGTATCACTGAATGATGTCGACGGCCTGTCAGTCTATGTGGATGGCGCCGATGAAGTCACCGAACACAAACACATGATTAAAGGCGGTGGCGCGGCACTTACCCGCGAAAAAATTGTCGCGGCGGCCTCCAAAACCTTTGTGTGTATTGTCGATGACAGTAAACGTGTACCGGTACTCGGTAAATTTCCTTTACCGGTCGAAGTCATCCCGATGGCCCGCTCGATGGTAGCCCGGGAGCTGGTAAAACTGGGCGGCGACCCGGTTTATCGTCAGGGTGTGGTAACCGATAACGGCAATGTTATTCTGGACGTTCACAACCTTGAGATACTGGCACCGCGTGACCTGGAGCAAACCATTAATAATATTCCGGGCGTGGTTACAAACGGCATTTTTGCCCTGCGCGGGGCTGATATTGTTCTGACCGCCACCGATGAAGGTGTTACAGCCTACGAGTAACGCCTACCGGACAGACAGCCTGAAATTCATCTTTTCAGGCTGTCTGAATTCTGATAAGTTGACGTATAGACGTCCAGAAGTCTTAAAAACAGCAAACGCAAAACCTTCAACCGAGATGCGAGTCCATGTCAAAAGTTTCACTGCCCAAAGATAAAATTCGAATTCTGTTACTTGAAGGGGTACACAAAAGTGCCCTGAGAACCTTTGAGAACAATGGCTACACCAACATCGAGTATCTGTCGACATCGCTTCCTGAAGATGAACTGATCGAGAAAGTGCGCGATGCACACTTTATTGGCATTCGTTCACGAACCCAACTGACCGAGGCTGTTTTTGATGCAGCCACTAAGCTGGTTGCTGTGGGCTGTTTCTGTATCGGAACCAACCAGGTAGATTTGCAGGCGGCACTGCACCGGGGCGTTCCGGTGTTTAATGCGCCGTTCTCTAATACCCGCTCGGTCGCAGAACTGGTGCTGGGACAGATTATTCTGCTGCTGCGTGGTATTCCCAGTAAAAATGCTAAAGCCCACCGCGGCGAATGGGAAAAAAGCGCCGTCAGCTCCTATGAGGCGCGTGGTAAAACCCTGGGGATCATTGGCTACGGCCACATTGGTACACAATTGAGCATTCTGGCTGAACATCTTGGTATGCGCGTGCAGTTTTACGATATTGAAGACAAGCTGGTGCTGGGTAACGCCATGCAGGTTAAAAGTCTGGATAAGCTGCTGGCAACGTCAGATGTGGTATCACTGCATGTCCCGGAAACCCCGCAAACGCAAAATATGATCAATGCGGCGGCGTTAGCCAAGATGAAGGCCGGCAGCATTCTGATTAATGCATCCCGCGGTACCGTGATTGATATCGATGCGCTGGTTGACGCACTGGAAAGGGGTCATATTAATGGGGCCGCGATTGACGTATTCCCGGTTGAACCAAAATCCAATCAGGAAGAGTTTGAATCACCGCTGCGCCGTTTCGACAATGTGATCCTGACCCCACATGTGGGCGGCAGCACCCAGGAAGCCCAGGAAAATATCGGCATTGAAGTCGCGGGTAAACTGGCGAAATACAGCGATAATGGCTCAACCCTGTCGGCTGTGAACTTCCCGGAAGTGTCGCTGCCCGAACATATCGGACGCTCGCGTCTGCTGCACATTCACCAGAACCGTCCTGGTGTGCTGACCCAAATCAACCACGCGTTTGCTGACAAAGGGATTAACATTGAGGCCCAGTATCTGCAAACCTCTGCCGACGTGGGCTACGTGGTGGTGGACGTGGAAGCCGACCGCGCCTATGACGCACTTGAGCAACTGCAGCAAATTGACGGGACAATTAAAACCCGTATTCTGCACTAACCGAAGACAGACAAGAAAAAAGGAGGCGCCTGCCTCCTTTTTTGTTTCTGCGGCTTAGCCTCAGAAGAAGTTATACACCAGCGTCACCGCGGTTTCTGTGTCCAGCTTCTCAATGCCCGGATTCACATTGGTGTTGTGATCCAGCTTGATAGACAGTTTCATTGAGAGCGCGCCACTGATGGTGGCAGTGAGTGCCGATTCCGCCCGTGACTTAGTATTGTCTGAGTTTAATTCAGTACTGACGGTCTGGGTGAAACGCGCGGTTTCGGAAATTTTCCATGCATACGCAGCTGACGCACGCACCATCACGCCATTTAAGGTTTCCCCTTCCTGAGTCTGACGGAAGGCGTAACCCGGACCGACTGAATACTCCAGGGTGTGCGTAGCATTGTTGAGCACCTTATGGTTAAAACCGGCCGCCACTGATGCCTGGTAATCGAAGTTACTCAGACGGTCATCTTCATATGAGGCAAAGCCAAACAGACGGTAGTCAGGGTTGTCCAGCTTATAGTTGCCCTGCGCCGACGTATAAAACTTCTGTGCTGAAGTACGCTCAACTTCCTCACCGTCCACTTCTACCGTTTCACTGCGGTACAGGCCTTCAATAATGTAGTCGTTACTCCACATATCCAGCTCCTGATGGGCGTTGATACCCGCTGAAGCTGAGGTCGTTTCGGTGTTACCGGTAGTAAAAATAAATCCGAACTCACCGTCCATTGAAAACGGCTTTACTTCCTGTTCTTCCTGAGCAAGCGCACTGCCTGTAAACGCGCACGCCATTGCCAGCGCGGTCAGCTGGCAATAAAACCCCTGTCTTTTCATAATCATTCCTGTTTTAACCTAAAATTCGATGTTCTGTTTTTACCAGCACGCCTGCTAACTGCACATAACGTCTGTGATGGCCGCTTCATTGTCCGGTCACTGCACGTTATACATGGTATCGCAAACTGAGACTAGAAGTAATGGTATACCAGTGACACTGAAGTCTCTGAACTCAGGGTTGAACTGGTCGGTGCCGGATTAGTTTCATGGATCAGAATCAGCGACAGCTTCATTGCCAGTGAGCCAAAAATACTGGCCGACACCGAGGTCTCGGAGCGTGAACGGATATTGGATGTACCCGCTTCGGTACTGACAAATTGTCTGAAACGCGCACCGGTACTCCAGTTATAGCGATACTCAGCCGATGCCCGAAGTACTGCGCCGCTGTTTACCGAATTGAGTGTAGGTTCTTCAGACTCAATCAGCGTGTAACCTGGCCCGATACTGTAGCGAAATTCTGTCTCCAGCCCTTTCCAGGCCCGGTGCGACCAGCCCGCTGCCAGCGTTGAACGGTATTTGTAACCGTTAAAGCGATCATCTTCATAATCGGCATACAGGAACAGGCGGCGATCATTCGCATGCAGCTTGTAGTCAAACTGTGCGGTCGAATAGAATCGCTGTGCGGTAACCGCACGTTCAGAGCCATCGGTATCACTTTCCGTGTATAACAGCTCAGCATTGTAGGTATTGTTCCAGTCATCCATGTTATGGTCAGCGTTGATGGCCGCTTTTATCGACGACGCTGCCGTGTTGCCGGTTGATACGATCAAACCCAGCTCACCATCCATTGTAAACGGTTTTGCAGGCTGCTCTTCTTCCTCAGAAAAGTCTGAGTAATACAGCCGTTGGATGAGGTCCTGCGGTTCTGCACTTACTCCTGTGCAGGCAAAAAAGCACACCGATACCAGGACATGTTTGACATGGTCTTTTTGCATAATTGCTTATAGTCGTTATTGTTTAGCGCACGTAAACGAGCTTTGTATTAAACGTTGTCAGCAGACACGCTGACGCGGTGTCTACTGGATAAGTGTCGATAACCTTGCGGCTTCCTTATTTGCGAACTCAATCGCGTTACCCAGCGTTTCACCTTCAATTTTCAGCGTTTTCGCAATCGCCGGCGGAAAGATGTCAATCTGTACGCCGGATTCTTGTCGTTCCTTGAGGGTAATGCGTCTGGCGCACTCGAGCACTGCAATATCAATGTCAGAGGTAAGTTTGCCGATGTCGTATAAATGCTGAATGGGATAATACAGCGGCAGAGGAAGTTTCCATCGTTCCAGGATTGTGCCGCTGCATTGCGCGAAGGTAAAACCGAAATGCCGTTGTTGTTTTATTTCCGGCATTACCTTCTCGTCATCTGCTTTATAGGCTTCAAATGACATGGGATCGCACTTGGCGACCACAGGTTCACTCAAATCCATCAGAATGCCCGTGACGAAAAACCGTTCACTGCCACGGATCTTTGCCTGCTTCGCAAGATAGCGGGCGATCACACCGCGATACACTGATTGTTGCCAGTGTTTGTCCTGGTCAATCAATGACGAATCAAAAGTTTTAAAAGCCGTCGTGGCGGTTTCCGCCATGACCAGATTGTAAAGCGCTTCACCACCGATAATGCTGACTGCTTTACTGATTGATTCAATTTGCGATGGGAAACGAAACAGGGCACTGTTGGCCAGGCGAAGTACCTTGGCAGTCAGTGATGGATCAACACTAATAAGTTGCGCAATGGCGTCAGCGTCCGAGCGGGGATCATCGAGTACATCTCTAATCCGCAGACATATTTCCGGTAATGTAAATGATGTCGCCGCGTACGAGACAAACTTTTCCATCGACATAGAGTATCCACCTGTTTTCGTTGCGCGTTATTATAACAAGTGCCGTTAAAATCTCAGCCGCTAAATCGCACTAATTGAGTAAGTCATCCAATAACTGCGCATCAGGTTTCATCCCCTTGACTGCCAAACAGATCTGGCTGGATCATCTCTTCGGACTGACTGGCCGCGATGTCCTCCTGACGCTTACGACGTAATGCCTGTTGTTTACGACGATAACATGCTGCGACAATTTTACGCCGGGTGGCATCATCCACTTTCAGCCAGTACAGTCGCTCTTCACGACTACGGAAGCAGCCTTTGCAGTAACCGCGAGGATCAGCCTCACACACGCCTATACAGGGGCTGGGAACAGTAAAGAATTCTAATTGTGTGCCTTGCCCCGATGCCATACCGGACAACACCTTCTTGTTTTGCCTGAGGGTGACGGCGGGCGTTGCCCGGATACCGTCTGCTTACCCTACATAGTAAATCGTGGCGACAATTAATCAATCAGCGTGTAATCAATAGTGGAAACGACCCGGATTAGCTTGATATGCGGATGCCACCTGTCACGGCTGGTAATACTGAACTGCCCCTGTCGCGCGCGCTTGATTTTACCGATCTCAGAGGCAGAATCACGGGCGAACTTTTGCGCGACCTGGCGCGCGTTCACGGTCGCCTCTTCAATCATAGACGGCTTAATGTCATTCAGTCGGGTAAACACAAACTCGGCATTCGCAGCATAAGGTTCACCCGACAGCGCAACTCCCTCTTTGACCAGCCCGGTGATGCGGTCCATCACCGCCAGTGTCGCCTCCACATCATCGGAGACCACGGTAATGGTGCGGGATGCGTGATAACGAAAAGGCACCTGAGATGCGTTGCAGTACTGTTGCGCCAGCTTGTCGGTGATCTGTGGCTGACTCAGCGTAATGGCTGACGCCTCAACCCCGGACGCCTGTAAGAAGGCCAGCACCCGCTGACTGTGTGCGCCGATATTGCGATGCAGGGCCGGAAGTTTATTGTCTGCCACCACAAACTGTATCGGCCAGATAACCCGGTCAGCCATCACCTGACGCTCCGACAAGCCTTTCACCGTAACAATTCTGTCCCAGCGCTTAGCAGATATGACTGCACTCTTTACATACACGCCGAGCATCGTCAGGCCTACGATAACGCCCACGGCTAAAATACCTGCTGTGACTCTTCCCATTGCTTATACCCCGGTTATTTATTCAGCACACAGCATGCCTGCCAAACGTGGCCTGAATAAGGCAAAGTAAGGGCAAACAGAGGGATTTTCAGGTTCATAACGGCGGCGTTTATTGCGCATTCTCCGGCTTTATCGTCTATTTGCGTCAGCTCGCCGTATATTTAAACGCCGACGCATTGAGGCGGTAAGATAACGGTGAAGCAATCTGCACTTAAAAAATAAATAAAGGGTAACCCATGTTTTTTTCATTTAACCAATCAACAAGACGAGCATCGCGCAGCCGCTGGTTGCGCGTAGCGTCGTTCGGCCTTTGCGCGCTGATCGCTCCCCAGATGCAGGCATCGACGGTGGACGCAGGTGAGACACCAGAGAAACCTTACCTTTTTCAGTCAAAAGACATCTTTGATCTGGAATATGTCAGTGAGGTACAGGTATCGCCTGACGGTGAACAGGTGGCGTATGTGCGCCGTTCGCATGACATCATGACTGACAGCACGCGCTCCAATATCTGGCTGGCCTCAACAGACGGTAAGTCACACCGGCCGCTTCTGTCCTCCAAAAAGAATTACTACGCTCCCCGATGGTCTCCGGACGGACAGCGTCTTGCCTACCTGTCGAACGAAGAAGGAAAGCCACAACTTTACATTCGCTGGATGGATACCGGCCAGACCGCACTGGTTACTAACGTGACGTCTTCACCGGGCAACATCACCTGGTCGCCCGACGGCAAGCATATTGCATTTACGATGAGTGTGGACGCCGATGAGAAGCCCCTAAAAGTCACCCTGCCAAAAAAGCCAAAGGGCGCAACCTGGTCACCGAAATTTGAGTACATCACCAAAGCCCGCTATCAGGCCGACGGACGAGGTGTCCTTGACCCCGCCTTCACCCATATTTTTATTGTGCCGGCTGACGGTGGTACTGCACGGCAGTTAACGTCAGGCAATTATAATCACGGCGGCAGCCTCAGCTTTGCGCCGGATGCCAGTAAAATTTACTTCTCGGCAAACCGCAGCGACAACTGGGAGTATGAACCGGTGGAGGCTGATATCTACACCGTCGACATGCAGGGCCAGATTACTCAGGTCACCGATTTCAAAGGGCGGGAAGCCTCGCCGGTCGTCTCGCCTGACGGGCGTTATGTTGCCTATGCGCGTCGGGACGACGAGAAAGTCATGTATAAGAACAGTTATCTGTACGTGATGAAGGCGGATGGTACCGAGCATAAAAACCTGACTGCCGGGATTGATAACACGGTGTCTGACTTTTACTGGAAAGATAATTCCCATGTTTATTTTCAGCAGTCGGTTCGTGGCCTCGCGCAGATTGACCTGGTCTCGCTATCAGGAAAGGTAAAGCAGATTGCCACCGGACTGGGCGGTACGACACTTGGCCGTCCCTACGTTTTCGCCAACTATCACGCGGTAGGTGATGTGGTGGCCTATACCAAGGGCAGAACCGACCGTCCCGCCGACCTGTTCCTCAAAAAACGGAAGGAACAGCAGCTGACGTTTCTGAACGAAGACGTGCTGGGCCACAAAACGTTAGGCGAAGTGAAGGAACTGGTGTACACATCCTCGATTGACGGTGAGGAAATTCAGGGCTGGTATATTCTCCCGCCGGATTATGACAGCAGCAAAACCTATCCGCTTATTCTGGAGATCCACGGTGGACCGAACCTGGCCTACGGACCTGTCTTCACAGCAGAATTGCAGCGAATGGCCGCTGAGGGGTATATCGTGTTCTATGATAACCATCGCGGCAGCACAGGCTATGGCGAGCGGTTTGCTCTGCTTTTACAGGGTAAATACAGCTCCAAATATGATTTTGCCGACCACATGTCAGGGGTTGATGCGCTGATTGAGAAAGGACTCGCTGATCCGGAGCGCTTGTACATTACCGGCGGTTCGGCGGGCGGTATTGCCTCAGCGTATGCGATTGGTCTGACTGACCGGTTTAAGGCTGCCGTGGTCGCCAAGCCCGTCATTAACTGGCTCTCAAAGGTGCTGACCGCCGATTCCGGTCTGTATCAAATTCCTTATCAGTTTCCCGGCAAGCCCTGGGAGAACGTGGAACATTACTGGCAACGTTCCCCACTGTCTTTGGTGGGGAATGTGACAACGCCGACAATGCTTATCACCGGCGTAGAAGATAAACGCACGCCGATGTCAGAAACCGAACAGTTCTATCAGGCGCTGAAACTGCAGAAGGTGGATACGGTGCTGGTAAAAGTGCCCGAGTCCTCTCATGGTATCGCCGCACGGCCATCGCGGATGATTGCAAAAGTGGAAAATATTCTGGCCTGGTTTAAGAAGTATGGTGGTCAGAAGACGGAAGAAAAACACTAACCGCAGGCGGATTTGTTCATTACTGCATGCAAAAAAAGGCCGCTCGGGAGAGCGGCCTGAAACAGCCCCTGTTTGGAGGAGAGGCGCTACGCTTGGGTAAGCGTTACTGCTTACGGGAGAGTAAGTAGTAGAAAACCGGGGTCAGGATCAACCCGAAGAAGGTCACCCCAATCATTCCGGCGAACACAGCCACACCCATGGCCTGACGCATTTCCGCACCGGCACCGGTCGAGATAACCATCGGCAGTACCCCCATAATGAAGGCGATGGAGGTCATCAGAATAGGACGTAAGCGCAAGCGGCTGGCTTCCTTGATTGCTTCCAGTGCACTTTTGCCCTGCTCCTGCAGCTCTTTGGCAAACTCCACAATCAGGATGGCATTTTTGGTCGCCAGTCCCACCAGCACGATAAGTCCGATTTGGGTGAAAATATTGTTGTCACCGCCATAAATCAGCACACCAATAAGTGCGCTTAACAGGGTCATCGGGACAATCAGAATAATCGCCAGCGGCAGACGCAGGCTCTCATACTGGGCAGCCAGTACCAGGAATACCAGTACGACAACCAGCGGGAACACGAACACCGCCGCATTACCGGCCAGGATCTGCTGGTAGATGAGTTCAGTCCATTCGTAGGCCATACCGCGCGGCAGTGTTTCCTCAAGGATTTGCTCGATCGCCGCCTTCGCCTGATCAGAACTGAAGCCAGGGGCCGGTGCCCCATTTACCTCGGCGGCAATGTAGCCGTTGTAATGCATCACCCGGTCAGGACCTGCGGTGTGATTGACATCCACGAAGGACGCCAGCGGGATCATATCACCATCGGCATTCCGCACTTTGAACTGACGAATGTCCTCAATATCCTGACGATAGGGGGCATCAGCCTGCACATTGACCTGATACGTGCGGCCAAACAGATTAAAGTCATTCACATACACTGAGCCCAGATACGCCTGCAGCGTAGTGAACAGGGTGTCCAGTCCAACCCCCTGGCTGATGGCCTTTTCACGATCCACGTCAACATCCAGTTGCGGCACATTGACGGTAAAACTGGTAAACGAGCCGGTCAGTGCCGGGTGTGCCCAGGCTTTCTGGATCACCGTTTGGGTCATCTTTTCCAGTTCGGCAAAGCCGAGCCCTGCACGATCCTGAATTTGCAGTTTGAAGCCGCCAATGGTACCCAAGCCAAGCACCGGAGGCGGCGGAAAAATTGCCACATAGGCGCCTTTAATGGATGCAAATTGCTGATTCAGTTGCCCGGCAATCGCCCCTGCCGACAATGCGGGGGACTGACGCTGATCAAACGGTTTTAAGGGCACAAACAACACACCCGAACTCGGACTATTAACAAACCCGTTGATATTCAGTCCCGGGAACGCCACAGCATCTGACACCCCGGGGTGCTGCGTCGCAATTCGCGACATCTCACGTACTACCGATTCGGTACGATCCAGTGATGCGGCATTGGGCAACTGCGCAAAGGCAATCAGGTACATTTTATCCTGTGACGGAACATAACCGGTCGGGGTTTTATCAAACTGAAATACCGTCAGGCCCAGTAATCCTGCATACAGCACCATCACGATACTGCTTTTGCGCACCAGGGTGCCGACCGCCCCGGTGTAGGCGATGGCCCCACGATCAAATACGCGGTTAAACGGTCTGAACAGCCAGCTTCCGAGGGCTTTCTCCATCCCTTTAGTCAGCCAGTCTTTGGCCTGTCCATGCGGCTTAAGCAATAACGCAGACAGCGCGGGGCTTAGTGTCAGGGAGTTAATCGCTGATATTACTGTAGAAATGGTGATAGTAAGCGCAAACTGACGATAAAACTGTCCGGTCAGTCCGGACATAAATGCCGTTGGAATAAACACCGCTGCCAGCACCAGCGTGGTGGCAATAATTGGCCCCGTGACTTCCTTCATGGCCTGCACGGTCGCTTCTACCGGGGGCTTGCCTTCGGCAATGTTGCGCTCCACGTTCTCAACAACCACTATCGCATCGTCGACCACAATACCGATGGCCAGCACCAGCCCGAACAGCGACAGCGCATTCAGCGAAAAGCCCATCAGTTGCATAAACGCAAATGTACCAACCAGCGACACCGGCACGGCCACCAGGGGGATGATGGAGGCGCGCCATGTTTGCAGAAACAGCACCACGACCAGCACTACCAGCAGCACGGCTTCAAACAGGGTGTTTACCACGGCCTCAATCGAACCGCGCACGAACACGGTAGGATCATAGACGATGTCGTATTCCAGCCCGTCGGGAAAGGTTTCACTCAGGCTAGCCATGCGCGCGCGAACGTCATCCGAAATCTGGATCGCGTTGGAGCCAGGCGCCTGAAAAATAGGCAGCGCTGCCGCCGGACGGTTATTCAGTAAAGAGCGCAGTGCGTACTGATCCGCCCCCAGTTCGACACGGGCGACGTCCCGCAGGCGGGTGATTTCTCCGCTGTCACCGGTTTTTACAACAATGTTTTCAAATTCCTCAACGGATGCGAGTCGTCCGCGTACGTTAATCAGCAGCTGAAACTGGCTGCTGCCGGTTGGCTGTGCGCCAAGGCTGCCCGCGGCCGCCTGCTGGTTCTGAGCACGAATTGCGGCAATCACATCACCCGGATTCATGCCCAGTGCTGCCAGCTTGTCCGGCTCCAGCCAGACACGCATACTAAATTCGCCGGCGCCAAACAGACGCACCTGCCCTACCCCTTCGATACGCGCCAGCTCGTCTTTCACGTACTGGTCAGCATAGTTGGACAGGTACAGCATATCGTAACGATCGTCCGGCGACGTAAGATGCACCACCATCGTCAGGTCGGGAGACGATTTTTCGGTGACAATGCCCAGTCGCTGCACTTCCTGAGGCAATCTCGGCGTGGCACGATTGACCCGGTTTTGTACCAGCGTTGTCGCAGCATCCGGATCGGTGCCAATCGCGAAGGTGACCGTCAGCGTCATTCTGCCGTCGGAGGTCGCCTGCGACGACATGTAGAGCATGTTTTCTACCCCATTGATTTCCTGCTCAAGGGGGGTTGCGACCGTTTCAGCAATGACTTTGGGGTTAGCGCCCGGATAGTTCGCCGTGACAACCACGGTGGGAGGCACCACCTCAGGGTATTCGGTAACCGGCAGCTGCCAGACGGCGATCGCGCCGCCGATAAAAATAAGCAGACTCAGTACCGCAGCAAAAATAGGGCGATGAATAAAAAAGCGCGAAAAGTTCATGCTCAGCGACCCGCCGTATTGTCTGATGCACTTTTCAGCGCAAGCTGCATCACTTCCTCAACCTGCGACTGCCATTGATGCAGGGCTGCCAGACTTTCTTCATCCGCCATACTGACCGTATTGGGCGCAACCAGGGCACCGGGTCTGACACGCTGCAGGCCATCCACGATCACGTTGTCTGAGCTATCCAGGCCTGAGCGGATAATACGCAGATTACCGATCTTATCGCCCAGCGACACGGCGCGGTATGCCACGGTATTGTCATCAGTGACGACCAGCACAAATTTGCTGTTCAGGTCGGTACCAATAGCGCGTTCCGCTACCAGAATACCGTTGTCCCGGGTTTCACCGGCCAGTTTAAGGTGCGCAAACAACCCGGGCAGTAATCTGCCATCGGTATTGTCAAAGACCGCCCTGACGCTCAGTGTGCCGGTTTGCGGATTGACCTGGTTATCGACAAAGTCAATCTGGCCCAAGTGCATAAAGCGGTTTTCGTTTGCCAGTCGCATGGCCACTGGCTGACCTTCAATACCGGCCTCGCCCGAGGTTGCGTTCAGGTACGTTTGCTCATCGATATCAAAATAAGCAAAAAGGCGGTCGGTAGACACAATGGTGGTCAGTTCTGTCTGTCCCGCGCTGACAAAGTTTCCTGCGGTCACACTGGCACGTGAAATACGCCCGGAGATGGGTGCCTCAACGCGGGCAAAACCACGGTTCAGTTTAGCGACATCGAGTGCCGCCTGCGTTTGTGCCACTGCCGCTGACGCCTGCTCAACCGCAGCCCGACGGGCATCCAGTTCATCTTCAGACACGGAGTTTGAATGGCGCAGTTTTTTCGCTCGCTCGAAATTGGTTACGGCAAGTGCGTGGCGGCTTTCTGCCTCCGCAAGCTGAGCCTCAAGACGCTCGGCTTCGGCTTTAAACGCACGGTTATCAATGAGGAACAGAGTTTGTCCCTGCTCAACCCACTCCCCTTCCTCGAACGCAACAAAATCAATGTAGCCTGATACGCGTGGACGCAGCGAGACCGTTTGCGGGGATTCGAGGCGCCCCGTGAACTTGTCCCAGGCGGTCAGGCGTTCAGAGACCACCTGCGCAACATCAACCGGAATGGCCGACGGTCCCGGTGATCCCGTGCCAGGACCAGTGTCCTGCCCACAGGCTGACAGTACGGCCGAGACCAGAAAAAGAATACTCAAGCGTTTGATTGTCAACATAACGAATTCTCTAAGCTTTTTTGATGGTGGAATTATGCGGGAGTCAATTCAATAAAAATAATTATCTTTTCATATGCAAAACATCACATCATGTTATATATTAATCCTCCTGTTTTATTCCGGAGCGGCTCCTATGCGAACGCACGACCTGAATTTATTAATGATTTTTGACGCCATCATGACCGAGGGGGCAATCACCCGTGCTGCGGATCGGCTCGCCATGACGCAACCCGCCGTGTCCAACGCGTTGTCACGCATGCGTACCGCGTGGAACGATGAGCTGTTTGTTAAAGACGGCAGAGGCATTCAGCCGACGACGTATGCCAGGAACCTGTGGAGCCAGATTCAGGGGCCACTCAGTCAGCTTGAAAACGCAGTCAGCCCCGGCGACTTTGACCCGGCAACCGCACAGCGCACTTTCCGGGTCGCGGCACCAGACGGCATTGTGTCCATGGTATGGGGTCCGCTGCGCCAGCATATTGAGCGTGAGGCTCCCGGTATCAATGTCTATGCCATTCCCAATACCAATATCGACTCAGACCAGGTGTTAAAAGATGCTGAAGCGGAGCTGGCCTTTACCAAACAGTCTGTCCCTGATCCGGTGATCCGGTCAGAAGCCATCCTGTCACCACCTTATGTGGTGGTTATGCGCCAGGGTCATCCACTGGCCAAGCAAAGCCTGTCGCTGGAAGACTTCATCAGTGCCGATCACCTGCTGGTGTCCGTATCCGGTGATGTAACCGGCCCTACCGATCAGGTGCTGGCCAATATGGGGCTTACGCGGCGCGTTGCGATGACCGTCAACTCGTTCCACAATGTGCCGGAACTGGTCAAAACCAGCGATCTTATCTGCGTGGCCCCGTCTATCACGCTGGAACGCGAGATCTTTACCGGCGAACTGGCCGTTTACGAGTCTCCGGTAGATATTGTGACATCGCCGTTGAGTATCATCTGGCACAAACGTCAGGATCACGATCCGGGTCTGAACTGGCTGCGCCAGCTGATCGTTGGCTTTATCAAGGAGCGCAGTCGTCAGCATGATGAGCGCTTGTCGGTATGCTGCCGCAAGGGCTACTGTGAAAATACCGTCAGACAGTTTATGGAAAAACAGGGTAAAGCTGCCCAGACCGTGCCGGCTATTGCCGCAAACGAATGGCAGTAACAAAAAAGGCGGGATAACCCGCCTATTTTTGTTCAGAAGCGATTACTTCTTTTTGGCTTTCGGGTTAGGCATGTCGGTGATGCTGCCTTCGAAGATTTCCGATGCCAGACCAATTGACTCATTCAGCGTCGGGTGCGCGTGAATGGTCAGTGCCACGTCTTCAGCGTCTGCGCCCATCTCGATGGCCAGGCCAATTTCACCCAGCATCTCACCGGCATTAGTACCCACCATAGCACCACCAATCACACGACCTGATTCTTTGTCGAAAATCATCTTGGTCATGCCGTTGGTCGCATCAGACGCAATCGCACGGCCAGAGGCTGACCATGGGAAGGTCGCTGTTTCGTAGCTTAAGCCCTGCTCTTTCGCTTCTTTTTCAGTCAGACCTACCCAGGCAACTTCTGGCTCAGTGTAGGCAACCGAAGGAATGCAGCGCGGATCGAAGAAATGCTTCTTGCCAGAAATGACTTCAGCAGCAACGTGGCCTTCATGCACGGCTTTGTGCGCCAGCATTGGCTGTCCTACTACGTCGCCGATCGCGAAGATGTGGTCAACATTGGTCTTCATCTGCTTGTCAACATTGATAAAGCCACGGTCATCCACGTTGACGCCCGCTTTTTCAGCGTCAATCAGCTTGCCGTTTGGCTTACGGCCAACGGCCACCAGCACTTTGTCATAACGTACCGGCTCTTTCGGCGCGTTCTTACCTTCAAAGGTTACGTACAGACCGTCATCTTTCGCATCAACTGCCGTTACTTTGGTTTCCAGCATCACATTGAACTTGTCTTTGTACTCTTTCATAAAGACTTTCATGATGTCTTTATCAGCCGCAGGGATGAGCTGGTCGAGGAATTCGACAACGTCAATTTTTGCGCCCAGCGCCTCGTACACGGTGCCCATTTCCAGACCAATGATACCGCCGCCCAGTACCAGCATTTTTTCGGGAATGTCTTTCATTTCCAGCGCGCCGGTAGAGTCGATCACACGCTCATCTTCAGGAATGAATGGCAGAGACACCGGCTCAGAACCTGCTGCGATAATGGCGTTGTCAAAGGTAATGGTAGTTTTACCGTCTTTGCCTTCCACTTCCAGGGTGTTGCTGCCGGTAAATTTACCGTAGCCCTGTACGTGCTTCACCTTACGCATTTTAGACATGCCAGCCAGACCTTTTGTCAGCTGACCGACCACGTCGTCTTTGTACGCGCGGATCTTATCCAGATCGAACGTCGGCTCGCCAAACGTCACGCCGTGCTTAGACAGGTGCTTGGCTTCTTTAATCACTTTCGCTACGTGCAGCAGTGCCTTTGAAGGAATACATCCTACGTTAAGGCAAACGCCACCCAGTGTTGCTCGGGCGTCTACAATGACGGTTTCAATGCCTAAATCGGCAGCGCGGAATGCCGCAGAGTAGCCACCGGGGCCGGCGCCTAATACGACTAACTGAGTTTTTATTTCGCTCATCGTGACCTCAAATTCTGTCCAACTGTCTATGCGTGTAGGGTTTAGTGTGTAGTACACGCGCGAATTTTAACTAGGGCATACAAGCCCTGTAAAGCAATGCCGGGCGAAAAAGCCCAAATACGGCAACAGGGAGCATGGCTCCCTGTGTCATTTGTTACAGCAACATCTGCCGCAAATCTTCAAGTACCGTTTTTAAGTGCACCGCAAAGCGGGCAGCAACGGCACCGTCAATCACACGGTGATCGTAAGACAGTGACAACGGCACCATCAGACGCGGCTCAAATTCGCTGCCGTTCCATTTCGGTTTTATGTCACTCTTTGACACACCCAGGATGGCTACGTCCGGCGCATTGACGATAGGTGTAAACGCCGTACCACCAATACCTCCAAGGCTTGAAATGGTGAAGCAGCTGCCTTGCATATCAGCAGCCTTCAGCTTGCCATCACGCGCCTTGGCGCTGATTTCCATCAGTTCCTCAGACAGTTCATAGATGCCTTTCTTATCAACATCCCTGACAACAGGAACCACCAGGCCATTCGGTGTATCTACTGCAATACCAATATGGTAATACTTTTTGTAAATTAAAGACTCACCCGACTCCGACAGCGACGTGTTGAATACCGGATACGCTTTCAGCGCATCGGCAACTGCTTTCATCATAAACACCAGCGGGGTGATTTTAATGCCCAGCTTGCGCTTCTCAGCCACCTTGTTCTGCTCTTTACGGAACGCTTCAAGGTCGGTAATGTCGGCCTCTTCAAACTGCGTCACATGTGGGATAGTTACCCAGTTACGATGCAGGTTAGGCCCTGAGATTTTCTGAATGCGCGTTAGTGGCTTCTCTTCCACCTCGCCAAACTTCGAGAAATCAACTTTTGGCGGCGCAATGACCTGCAGACCACCACTGCCGGCACCGACCGAACCTGCGGTTGCTTTCGGACGTGACAGTTCGTACTTCACGAAGCTCTGAATGTCTTCCTTAAGGATGCGGCCTTTACGTCCGGTACCTTTCACCAGTGACAGGTCAACACCAAATTCACGTGCCAGACGGCGCACAGACGGCGACGCATGGACTTTGCCTGACTTGGGTTTTTCGCCCGCAGACGGGTGATGTGGCACTGGCGGCGGCTTCGGCCGGCTGCTGTCACGGTTATCAGTCTCTGCTGGCGCAGGGGCCGGCGCACTGTCTTCCTGTTTAGGCGCCGGTGCACTGCCTGCCTCGCCCTTGATTTTCAGCATCAGTACTTTTGAGCCCTTGGACACTTTATCACCCTGCTTCACCAGCAGTTTGGTGACCGTACCGGCTTTTGGTGCCGGTACATCCATCGTTGCTTTGTCTGTTTCCAGCGTGATCAGGCCGTCTTCAGCTTCAATCGTGTCGCCTTCAGCCACCAGCACGTCGATAACGTCAACATCTTCAGCGTCGCCGATATCCGGCACAGTGACTTCAATTTCCTGTTCTTCGCCTGCAGACGATGCTGCCGGTGCGGGTGACGGAGCAGGTGCTGCAGAGGCTGATTCTGAGGCTGCGCTGCTGCCTTCCCCGGCAACTTCAAGCGTCAGGATCAGGCTGCCCTGACTGACCTTGTCACCTTCTTTAATCTTAAGGCTGACGACCTTACCGGCTTTCGGTGACGGTACGTCCATGGTCGCTTTATCCGTCTCCAGCGTGATCAGGCCATCTTCGGCTTCGACGCTGTCGCCTTCAGCCACCAGCACGTCGATCACGTCAACTTCATCGGCATCGCCGATGTCCGGCACGGTCACTTCAATGGTTTCTGTGGCGCCAGACGCACTGGCCGGTGCGGCACTGCCCGGTGCCGCGCTTTCCTGCTGTGACTCGCGATCTTGCTCTGGCTCACTCTCTTGCTGGGCTGGTGCCGCGTCAGCGCTGTCACTGCTGCCTGCGGCTTCCAGTTTCGCCAGCAGGTCACCCTGGCTGATTTTATCGCCCACTTTCACCGACAGTTCAGTCACTTTACCCGCGAATGGCGCAGGAATGTCCATACTGGCTTTGTCACTTTCGACGGTAACCAGCGCATCTTCTGCCTCTACACTGTCGCCAACAGACACACAGAGTTCGATAACTTCAACGTCGTCTTCACCGAGGTCGGGTACGTGTACGTCTTTAATCTCTGACATAAACTGAGTCTCCGTTAACTTACGCGTAAAGTGGGTTGAGTTTGTCAGGATCGATATGCAGATCCTTCATCGCCTTGTTGAGCGTCTTCGCGTCAACGTCGCCGGCTTTGTATAACTCATACAGCGCGGCATACGTTACATACGCGGCATCCACCTCAAAGTGACGACGCAGATTTGCGCGGCTGTCTGAGCGACCGAAACCGTCAGTACCCAGGACGCGGTAGCTGCCAGGTACAAAATTACGTACCTGATCGGCATAGCTCTTGATGTAATCCGTTGCGGCAATGGTCGGACCTTCGTTTCCTTCGTTCAGTACCTGAGTAATGAACGGAACACGGGCATCACCGTCAGCGTGCAGCATGTTGTAACGATCACAATCCAGACCATCACGCGCCAGCTCGTTAAATGATGTCACTGAGTACACGTCAGATTCCACACCATAATTCTCAGACAGCATTTTTGCTGCCTCACGAACCTGTTCCAGAATCGTACCTGAGCCCAGCAGTTTAACTTTCTTCTTGCTCTTGCCGACGGTATCCAGCTTGTAGATCCCTTTGACAATACCTTCTTCGCAGCCCTTCGGCATTTCTGGCTGAACGTAGTTCTCATTCATCACCGTCAGGTAGTAGAACACGTCTTCCTGCTCTTCGAACATACGACGCAGACCGTCCTGCACAATCACTGCGACTTCGTAACCATAGGTTGGGTCGTAGCTGATGCAGTTTGGTATCAGTGCAGCCTGAACGTGACTGTGTCCGTCCTGGTGCTGAAGACCTTCACCATTCAGTGTGGTGCGACCCGCGGTACCGCCAACTAGGAAGCCACGTGCACGTGAATCACCGGCCGCCCAGGCGAGGTCACCGACGCGCTGGAAACCGAACATGGAATAATAGATATAGACAGGGATCATCGGCAGGTCGTTAAGACTGTATGATGTTCCGGCAGCCAGCCATGACGCCATTGCACCCAGTTCGTTGATGCCTTCCTGCAGCACCTGACCTTTTTTATCTTCGCGGTAATACGCGACCTGATCAGAGTCCTGCGGCTCGTATTTCTGCCCCTGTGACGAATAGATCCCCACCTGGCGGAACAAACCTTCCATACCGAACGTACGGGCCTCATCTGGAATAATCGGCACAACCCGCTTACCAATCTGCTTGTCTTTCAGCAGCGCGGTCAGCACACGGACAAACGCCATAGTGGTTGAAATTTCACGATCGCCCGAGCCTTTCGTTACCGCCTCAAAGGCTTTGAGCTGCGGTGCCGGCAGTTCTTCGGTGCTCTTTTCCCGACGACGTGGCATGAAGCCGTGCAGCGCATCACGACGCGCTTTGAGATACTTCATCTCTTCACTGTCGTCATCAAACTTGTAGTAAGGCAGGTCAGCCAGCTTGTCATCCGATACCGGAATGTTGAAGCGGTCGCGATAGGCCTTCACTGCATCCATGTCCATTTTCTTGACCTGGTGTGCAATGTTCTTACCTTCACCGGCTGCGCCCATACCGTAACCTTTAACGGTTTTCGCCAGGATGACCTGTGGACGCCCTTTGGTGTTCACCGCGCGATCATAGGCCGCGTAGACTTTCACCGGATCATGACCACCACGGTTCAGACGCCAGATATCCTCATCTGACATGTTAGCCACCATTTCTTTCAGCTCAGGATACTTGCCGAAGAAATGTTCACGGGTGTAGGCACCGCCTTTCGCTTTGAAGTTCTGGTATTCGCCATCCACGGTTTCGTTCATAACCTGCAGCAGCTTGCCAGAAGTATCACGCGCCAGCAGTGGATCCCAGTAGCGGCCCCAGATAACTTTGATAACTTCCCAGCCGGCGCCGCGGAAGTTGCCTTCCAGTTCCTGAATAATCTTACCATTACCGCGCACCGGGCCATCCAGGCGCTGCAGGTTACAGTTAATGACAAACGTCAGGTTATCCAGGCCTTCGCGCGATGCCAGACCGATTGCCCCCAAGCTTTCCGGCTCGTCAACCTCACCATCTCCAAGGAAACACCACACACGCTGTGATGAGCAATCTTTAATACCGCGATTAGTCAGGTATTTCAGGAAACGGGCCAGATAAATAGCCTGCATCGGACCGAGGCCCATTGAAACGGTTGGGAACTGCCAGAAATCAGGCATCAGTTTAGGGTGGGGATAAGAAGACAGCCCCTGACCATCGACTTCCTGACGGAACATGTCCAGCTGGTCTTCAGTCAGTCGTCCTTCAATATAGGCCCGCGAGTAAATACCTGGTGCAACGTGCCCCTGAATAAACAGGAAATCGCCACCGTCTTTGTCGTTCGGTGCACGGAAAAAGTGATTGAAACCGACATCGTAAAGCATAGCAGACGACGCGAAACTGGAGATGTGACCGCCCAGTTCAAGGTTTTTCTTCGATGCCCGCAGTACCATCATTACTGCATTCCAGCGCAGCGCGTTACGGATTTTCGCTTCAATGGTCTGGTCGCCTGGCATGGTAGGTTCCTGCCCGGGCGGGATCGTATTGATGTATGCTGTCGTCGCATCATACGGTAAGTGGGCACCATTTCTGCGTGCTTTCTCAATCAGTGATTCCAGCAGGAAGTGTGCGCGTTCAACGCCTTCCTCTTCTAATACTGACTCTAACGACTCCAGCCATTCTTGTGTTTCTTGAGGATCCACATCTTGGTGCATCATATCAGTCATGGTGCCATCCTATCGTTGCTAATTCAGAAGCCCTCATCCGGTGTCGCCACTCGGTCAGGGACCTACATAGTGTTGTACTCACGGTAAGCCGGTCCGGCTCACCCTGTTGTCGCTTCCCGTCACCGGCAAGCGTCTGATCATATCTCCAGCCGTCGCAGCGCGCGCTGCACACGGCTGTCACGCTGATTAATGCTCAGCAGTGTTTTCTCAATAAATGCCAGGTGCGCATTACACGCCTGTCGCGCCGCTTCCGGATCGCGCGAGGCTATTGCCGCGACGATTTCATGGCGCTGGCGCGCGATATCGTCGCTGACGTTTGTATGCGTCGCCAGCATCTCAAGATTTCGTTCAATATTGTCGACCAGCATGGCCTGCATCGTACTCATGACGTGCAGCAGAACCATGTTGTGCGATGCCCGGGCCATGATGATGTAAAACTGCCCCAGCGCCTGTGCCTGTTCCCGCTTGCTTTCGCCCCGTTTGGGCATAGGCAGACGGTCAAGCGCATTCTGCAGCGCGGTATAGTCTTCGGGCTGACCGCGCAATGCGGCATAATACGCTGCCATTCCTTCCAGCGCATGACGAAACTCCAGCAAATCAAACTGGGTCTCCGGTCGTTTACTGATGAGCGCCATTAACGGATCGGTCATAGCCGCATTCAGCTCTTTGCTGACAAACGTGCCACCGCCCTGTTTACGCTCTACCAGCCCACGCGCCTGAAGATTACCAATAGCTTCGCGCAATGACGGGCGCGAAACGTCAAACTGCAGTGCCAGCTCACGCTCAGGTGGCAGCTTTTGTCCCGCCAGCAACGTACCGTCGAGGATCATCGACTCCAGTTGCTCGGTAATTACGTCAGCCAGTTTTTTACGCCCGTGCTGCATTTCACTGCCCTGTTGCTATAAAAAAGGCGGCCAAAATGTAAACAACTTACATCGCCACCCATCAATTGGTAATACCATTTTACCTATATAGTTTAGGCCAGAAAATTCGCAGCGACAACACCTGGTACTAAACACACAGCTTAGCACGTCCAGAAAAAGGCGCTTATCTATTGATAATTATAGGAAAAACAGGAAATCTTACACTGGTCTGAGCAGATCATATAGCAGGCCGGACTGATGAAACTCTGGCCAGCCTGCTATACGACATCAGGCCAGCAGGCCGGTCAGCGTCAGCGCCGCTGTCACCGAGAGTAAAAATAAAATATTACGCTTAGCCAGCTTAACCAGGATTCGCGGTTCTACCGACGCGTTGCTCTGCTGTGCCTGAAGCTCCTCGGGCGTCAGCATTTCAGCTTTGGCAGAGACCCGGGTGAGCACACAATAAGGTGTCAGCGAGGTGGTACCCACCAGCTTCAGCCATTCGGGCAGCGCGCGGGAAAAATGGCCCATCATCAGCAGTCCGAACGCGGTAATACGCACAGGGATAAAATCCAGTGCATACAGTAATCGGTAGACATTGTCAGTCTGTGGGTGATTGTCTTCACTGAACGCATTAAACGTTGTACGGACCAGCGTGTAAAACAACGCGCCGGGCGCACCAAAGCCAATAAACCAGAGGATAACGGCAGCATAGTGCTGATAATTCAGCCAGCTAAGATGCTGACCAAAGCTGCGCCCCTGAGCGATCGCGGTGCCTTCTTCGGAGATCACGCTGTTGCAGTGACCAAGCTGTTCGGTATACAGGCTGCAGGCTTCCAGATCGCCGCGGTCCGCCGCCTGCAGAAAACACTTGTAGGTCTGTCGCAGTGCAGGACACCCGACACAGATAAATAACACCAGTGTTTGCTCTACCAGAGTCAGGAAAGGTCCCAGCAAATAGTATTCAATCATGGCCAGCAACAATGCCGGCAACAACAGCAACAGCCAGACCTGCAGTGCCGGCGTCTCATCTTTTATCCATCCCTGGCGGAGCGCTTCATTTCTGAGCCAGGCCGAGTGCCACATGATGTGCCAGTGGCTTGATTTCACAACCACCCGTTCCAGCGCAAGCACAATTAACAGACTGATGAGAATCACGGTGTTTTCCTTTTTCTATTAAACAACAATGCCTGAGCGAAACCGGGGCCAGTCAAAGGCAGGGCCAGGATCGGTTTTTCTGCCGGGCGCGATGTCATTATGACCAACAATACGCCCTAAAGAGATCCGAGGATAGTGCTGTTGTAAAAAACGTGTCAGATGCACCAGCGTATCGTACTGAGCATCGGTATAAGGGATTTCATCGGTGCCTTCCAGCTCAATGCCGATAGCATAATCATTACACACTGCGCGCCCCTGAAAGGCGGACACGCCGGCATGCCACGCCCGCTGGGAAAATGGTACATACTGCTCAATATGGCCATCACGGTAAATCACACAGTGCGCCGACACGCGCAGTCCCTCAAGCTGCCGGTAAAACGGATGCGCGGACGGATCAAGCCGCCCGGTAAACAGATCATGGATCCCCGGCGTGCCAAATTCACCCGGCGGCAGGGAGATATTGTGGATAACCAACAGTGACACGTCGTCAGGGTCGGGACGTGCATCGAAATGAGAGCACGCTATTTGCGTAGCCAGAGGATAGTGATCCATTATCCGTATCAGAAGAAAACCATGTTATAAACAGTATAAACAGGAATGACCGTGCGCTGGCAATAGTGCGCATGAAAGGAAAACAACATGAGTGATACCTCGTCAATGGGAAAGTGGATGGTGCTGCTGGCATGGCTTAGCGCAATTGCCCTTCTGGTGATGGTGTTTGGAAATATGCTTGATGCCCAGGTTAATCCAAACCGTCAGCCACAATCTGTCTCTGCCGGAGGACGCACTGAAGTGACGCTGGAACAAAACCGCGCGGGGCATTACGTTACCAGTGGCTTTATTAATAATGTGCCTGTGGTCTTTTTGATTGACACCGGGGCAACTGACGTCTCTGTACCTGCACACCTTGCCGGGCCGCTCGGTCTGACTGCGGGCGCCTCATCGGTGGTCAGTACCGCCAACGGCACTATCCGCGTGGCGCGTACCGAACTCGACAGCGTGAGAATTGGCGATATTGTCGTAAACGAGGTTCGCGCCAATATCAATCCGGGCATGCGTGACGATCACGTGTTACTCGGAATGAGCGTACTGCGACAATTGGAGTTTACTCAGCGCGGGGATTCGTTAATATTGCGGACCCTGTAAAAAAACCGACAAAATAAGCCATGACGCAAACTGTTCCTGCCCCCGCGGCGCCGCAATTTACTGACCTGTCACTGGTAAGAAATCAGGTGACGCTCGCCCTTGAAGAAGATTTAGGCGGCACGCTTACACCAGAGGCAGACATTACTGCCATGCTGATTGATGAGGACAGCGGTGCCTCGGCCACCATTCTTACTCGGGAGGCGTGTACAGTATGCGGCACGCTATGGGCGACGCAGGCCTTTGCGCTGATTGATGAACGTATTGAGGTTACCTGGCATGTTAACGACGGAGACGTTGTCGCCGCCGACACTGTACTGGCAACCCTGACGGGCCCTGCACGCGGTATTCTGACAGCCGAGCGCACCGCGCTTAACTTCCTGCAGACCCTGTCAGCAACGGCGAGTGCAGCACGTCACTATGCCTCGCTGCTCGGCAACTCAGCAACCCGAATTCTTGACACCCGCAAAACGTTACCGGGTTTACGCCTGGCGCAGAAATACGCTGTACGTTGCGGCGGCGGACAAAATCATCGCGTCGGGCTGTATGACGCGTTCCTGATTAAAGAAAACCATATTTTTGCGTGTGGTGGCATCGACAAGGCGGTCAGTCGTGCCAAGGCAATGGCACCTGGGAAACCAGTAGAGGTGGAAGTTGAGT
This sequence comes from Alteromonas nitratireducens, assembly GCF_040812025.1. Taxonomy (NCBI): domain Bacteria; kingdom Pseudomonadati; phylum Pseudomonadota; class Gammaproteobacteria; order Alteromonadales; family Alteromonadaceae; genus Alteromonas; species Alteromonas nitratireducens. The sequence continues at coordinate 246,952 of NZ_JBFNPK010000002.1, read as the reverse complement.
CACTTGAAGAACTGCACGAGGCGATCGCAGCACACGCCGATATCGTGATGCTGGATAACTTCAGTGATGAGCAGATCCGCAGTGCAGTAGCGATAAATAACGGGCGCTGTAAACTTGAAGTCTCAGGCAATATTACAGATGAAAGACTCGGCTCCCTGGCCACCATTGGGGTTGACTATATTTCGTCCGGTGCACTGACCAAGCATGTTCAGGCGATTGACCTGTCATTAAGAATATCACTTGACGACAACTAAGTTATTGAGCATAAAAGAGATAAGCAATACAGAAGGAACATTCATCTCACGCTGTGCAACAGGTGAACGAATGAACAAAAGCAACACATGAGTATGAATTCTAATACTTGTCAGTGCCGAATACCCTTCTATACTGAGACTCAAGTACCGGGGCCGTTTGACAGGACGACTCAGGTATCAACGTCAATGTAAATTGCGAAATTTTAGTAACGTAGAATACGTCCCGGAGAATGACCATGAAAAACGTTAAAGCATCAAACCAGAAAGGTTTTACACTTATCGAACTGATGATCGTTGTTGCTATCATCGGTATCCTTGCAGCCATCGCTCTGCCTGCTTACCAGAACTACACGCAGAAAGCGCGTTTCACTGAAGTGACTAACGCGACTGCAGCGGTTAAGTCAGCGGTTGAAGTTTGTGCGCAAACTACCAACGACCTGGCAAACTGTGACGGTGGTACTAATGGCATCCCAGCAGACGTAGTGGCTTCAGCAGCCGGTGCAGATCCAGACATCGTAGGTCTGTCTACCACTAACGGCGTTATCGTTGCTACTGCACACGGTGATATGGACGTACCAGGAGCAGGTACGTTCACTCTGACGCCTGCACTGAACAACGGTCGCGTAACTTGGACCGCTGTGTGTGACCCTGCTACACTGTGTTAATACAGTCTTATAGTTAAAGATAAAGCCCAGTCCAGTACTGGGCTTTATTGTCTCTGGCACTGCAAATGTAACTCACATACCGGATAACACCATGGCGAAAGCAGCAAGCACATTTACCTGGCAAGGCAAAGACCGTCGCGGCAATGCCAGAAAAGGCGAAATTTCTGCCACCTCCCTCGCTGAAGCAAAAAATCTGCTGCGCAGGCAGGGTATTTCTGCCAACAAAGTACGCAAACTCAGCAAACCGCTGTTTGGTGGCAGAGGCAAAAAGATCACTGCTTCGGATATCGCGGTTATCTCCCGTCAGATCGCGACCATGCTGAATGCCGGCGTTACGCTTATTCAGTCACTGGAAATGATTGCTCAGGGTCATGCCAACGAGAATGTGCGCAAACTTCTGGGTGAGATTACCGATGAAGTGAAATCCGGTAACCCGCTGTCCGGTGCCTTGCGCAAGCATCCTGAATATTTTGACGACTTGTACTGTGATCTGGTGTACACCGGCGAACAGTCCGGTGCACTGGAAAATATTTATGACCGGATTGCTACGTACAAAGAAAAAGCCGAAGCGCTAAAATCCAAAATCAAAAAAGCCATGTTCTACCCTATCGCGGTACTGGTTGTAGCATTTATTGTTACCACCATCCTGCTGATTTTCGTGGTGCCGCAGTTTGAAGAAATCTTTAGCAGCTTTGGCGCGCAGTTACCGGCCTTTACGCTTTTCGTTCTCGCCATCTCCGCCTTTGTGCAGGACTATGGCGTGTACATCGCCGCCGCGATGGTAGGCGGTGGCTATATGTTTATGCGCACCTACAAGAAGTCACCTAAGCTGCGTGACAATGTCGATAAGAAACTGCTTAAAATACCGGTTATTGGTGAAATTCTGAAGAAAGCCAGTATCGCGCGTTTCACCCGTACTCTCAGTACCACCTTTGCTGCCGGGGTGCCGTTGATTGGTGCACTGGAGTCGGCCGCTGGCGCGTCAGGTAACGCCGTGTACCGTGATGCCGTGCTGTTTATCCGCAAAGAAGTTGCCGGAGGTATGCAAATGCATACGGCAATGCGTGCGACCAACGTCTTCCCCGACATGGTCAACCAGATGGTGGCGATTGGTGAGGAATCAGGCGCGGTCGATGAGATGCTGAGTAAAATTGCAACCATCTACGAAGCTGAGGTTGATGACATGGTAGACGGTTTAACCAGCCTGCTAGAACCGCTGATTATGGCGGTGCTGGGTGTGGTTATCGGTGGCCTGATCATCGCCATGTACCTGCCAATCTTCGAAATGGGTAACGTGGTATAAACGCACTCGCTTGCGTCACCAGTTGTTCTCAGACTGCGATTCTGGCAGTCTTCACCTGCCTATTATAAAAAGCAGGGTACTATGGATTCTCTGATACAACTATGTCTTCTCTACCCGGGTGTATTTTACACCCTGGTATTTATTGTCAGTCTGATGGTTGGCAGCTTTCTGAATGTGGTGATTTACCGACTGCCTATTATGATGGAGCGGGACTGGCAGCAGGAGTACAACAGTTACTTTGGCGACGATACCTCCACTTCGGAAGCCCTCACCGACGAAGCCCCCTTTAACCTCGTTAAACCGGACAGCACCTGTCCTAAGTGCGGTCACCGTATCCGAGCATGGGAAAATATACCGATTATCAGTTATCTGCTGTTAAGAGGCCGCTGTGCCAGTTGCCAGACGCCGATCTCACTGCGCTACCCCATGGTCGAGCTGCTGACCGCCATCGTTGCTACCCTGGTTGCCGCGCATTTTGGCCCGTCTGTGGCCGCACTTATCGCCGTTGTTGTGGTGTATATTCTGGTTGCGCTGCTGTTTATCGACCTGGACAAAATGCTGCTGCCTGATCCCCTGACGCTGTCTTTACTCTGGCTGGGGCTGATAGTCAGTACCGCAAACGTCTTTGTCGACACCACCAGCGCAATCCTGGGTGCGACCTTTGGTTATCTGAGTTTGTGGTCTGTGTACTGGCTGTTTAAGCTGATAACCGGCAAAGAAGGGATGGGATACGGCGATTTTAAACTGCTTGCCGCCCTCGGGGCCTTTACCGGCTGGCAGGGGCTGCCCGTCATCATTCTGATGTCGTCTCTGGTCGGTGCGCTGGCCGGTATTGCCATTATGTTTATTCAGAATAAAGGAAAATCACTGGCGATACCTTTCGGCCCCTATCTGGCCGTCGCGGGGCTGCTGACGCTGCTTTACAAAGCGCCTATCATTGATACTTATCTTAAATGGATAACCGGCACATGAGCGAGCTGGTTATTGGCCTGACAGGTGGCATTGGCAGTGGAAAAACCGCCGTCAGTGATGCGTTTGCCGCCCATGGCATTACTATCGTTGACGCCGATGTCATCGCCCGTGACGTCGTGATGCCGGGCACCCCTGGTCTGGCACAGATCACTGGACATTTTGGTAAGGGTATTCTGCTTAACGATGGTTCACTGGACCGGCACGCGCTTCGTGAGCGGGTGTTTCATCACCCTGAAGAGAAAGCCTGGCTTAACGGCCTGCTTCATCCCCTTATCCGTGAAAGCATGACAGAGGCGGTGTCGAAAGCGACCAGTCCGTACTGTATTCTCAGCGTACCACTGCTGGTTGAAAACGGGCTTACTACCATGGTGTCGCGGGTACTGGTTGTCGACTGCCCAGAGTCGTTACAGCTTGCCCGGGCCATGCGCCGCGACGGCAGCAGTGAAGCCACTATTCGTAACATCATGGCATCGCAGGCCAGCCGCGATCAGCGCCTGGCTGCAGCTGATGATGTCGTCGATAACAGCGGGACACTGGATGAACTCACCGCACAAGTCACCGCGCTTCACAGGAACTATCTGGCAATGGCTAACGTCAAAGCAAAATGACGTGATATGTGACTTAACCACTGCAAAAGGCCCTTGTGCTTGAATTTTTTAGTAATATACGTTGTAGTGCTGCAATTAAACTCTATCAGGCAAAGGCATGACTGACGCTGTATTAGAATTTCCGTTGAAAGAAAAGGTTCGTAATTACCTGCGCGTTGAGCAGTTGCTCGGGCTGGTAAAAGCTGCCGCGAAGGCACAGGAACCCCAATTTCAATTTATTTTCTTTGAACAGCTCTTTGTGTTGCTGGACCTGGTTGAACGTCTCGATTTACGCACCGACATGCTGAAAGACCTGGACGTACATGAAAAAAGTCTGGTCTACTGGTCGCAACACCCGAAAATTGACAGTGAGGCCCTGGAACAGACGCTCAAACGCCTCATTTCGTTACGTGAAAGGCTGAAAAATGCCAGCCGGTTCGGCTCTGCCCTGAAAGAAGACAAGTTACTCAGCAGCATTCGTCAGCGCTTTTCTATTCCAGGCGGCGCTTGTTCATTCGACCTCCCCAACCTCCACTACTGGCAACATCAGCCCGCACCGGTGAAACAGGCGGACTGTGCTCGCTGGCTGGACACGCTGTCGCTGCTGGATGATGCCGTTGCGCTCAGCCTGTCTTTTCTGCGCGAACGCGGTACGTTCACCGAACAGGTGGCACAAAACGGTTTTTATCAGGGTGCGGCTGAAGATAAAAATGAGCTGATCCGCGTCAGGTATGCCTGCGATCAGGGTTATTATCCTACGCTGAGCGGAAATAAGTACCGTTATGCCCTGCGGTTTATGTATTATGCCCCCGAACCTTCTCAACCCTCAGCGGTTGAACAGGCAGTAAATTTCAAACTGGCTATTTGCTGAATTACAGGAGGCATTACGTTGAAAGTCACCTGCCCAATTTGTGTTAAAGAGGTCGAGTGGTCTGAAAAAAGCCCCTATCGTCCCTTTTGCTCTAAGCAGTGTCAGCTTATTGATCTGGGCGAATGGGCCTCAGAAGATCGAAAAATAGACGACAAAAGCAGCCCCGCTGACCTTCCCGACGAGGCCGCCATAGAAGCCATGCTTCAGGAACAGGAAGCCGACTTTTTTAAACATTAGGAACACAGCATGATATCGTCCGTAGCGATTGTCGGCGGAACCCACGGCAATGAAACCAGTGGTATTCAGTTAATTCAGAACTGGCAGCGCTCAGGCGCCCCCGATTTGCCCGGCGCTAAGGTGTCGCTGGTAACCGGTAATCCCGCAGCGGTGAGTGCCAACGTCCGGTTTATTGAGGAAGACCTTAACCGTCAGTTTACCGTCGACCGGCTTACCAGCGCCGGCGCGTCCTTAGAAGCGACACGTGCCCGCGAAATAAATGACATGCTTGGGCCCAAAGGAAACAGCAACACCGGCCTGGTCATTGATATTCACAATACCACCAGCAATATGGGCGCCACGCTGATTATTCTGGCGATGGACGACTTTAATGTTCAGCTTGCCCGCTACGTTAAACTGCATATGCCGGACGCTAATATCCTGCTGGAAGATGACAAGCCGTATCATGACCACGCCTATCTGTGCACTACCGGTCAGCGCGGTGTGATGGTGGAAGTCGGCGCACAGCCTCAGGGCGTATTGCGTGAAGATGTGTTCAATGAAGCCCAGGCGATGGTCATGCATATTCTGGATTACTGCCGGGCGGTCAACAATAACGAGCTGCTTGTGCTTCCACCGTGTGAAGCCTTCCGGCTGGGCGAAAACATTCACTACCCGCTCAATGACAATGGCGAGCGTACTGCCATGATTCATCACCACCTGCAGGATCAGGACTTTGTTCCCCTACTGCCCGGTCAACCGGTATTCCGGACCTTTGACGGGCGGGATATTGTCTGGTGGGAGGAGCAGGAAACCTATCCGCACTTCATTAATGAAGCGGCGTATCACAAACTTCACGTGGCCTTTGCTACCGCATCACTGATTACGCTCTGACCGGCGTCAGTGCGCCGGACAGGGCTTAGCTTCAGGCGTAGACCTGCTGGTATAACGCTGCCATTGCAGCCGTATCTGGCACTGTCGGATTATTCAGTGGCGAGCCTGATGCCAGTGCCTGTTCAGCCATGGTTGGGATCAGCGAGCGATACTGGTGCTCATCGATACCAAATTCAGACATTAACGGGACACTCAGTGTCGCGTTCAGTGAGGTGAGTAAGTTGAGCAGTTCCTCATGACAGTAATCAATATCCGCAATATTGCTTACCAGCCCCATGATTTGCGCACACTCGGCATAGCGCACTGGCGCACCAGTGAGTGAATAGCGGGTGACGGCGGGTAACAGCATGGCATTACTCATGCCGTGTGGAACATGGAAGTGCACCCCCAGCGGCCGGCTCATGCCATGAACCAGACACACTGATGCGTTAGAAAACGCCATACCGGCCAGGCAGGACCCCAGCATCAAGGCCTCTTTGGCTTCCCGGTTATCTGGCTGTTCACACGCGGTAATCAGGTTAGGCGCGATAAGACGCATCGCTGCGATCGCCTGCTGATCAGAAAACGCATTGGCTTTTCGACTGACGTAGGCCTCTATGGCATGTGTCAGCGCATCGATACCAGTGTCGGCTGCGACCCTGAACGGTACGCTTAAGGTCAGTTCATAGTCCACAATGGCAGCACTGGGGATAAGTCCGGGCCCCATGCACAGCATTTTCTCGGCCGATGCAGAGTCACTGATTATTGTCACACGGGTACATTCTGATCCGGTACCGGCGGTCGTAGGAATGGCAATAACGGGCATGCTTTTTTGCGTCACCACATGCGGCACCTTGTAGTCACGCATGTGCCCTCCGTGTGTGGCAAGCAGCGCAATCGCCTTAGCACTGTCAATGGCACTACCGCCCCCCAGTGCGACCAGACAGTCAAACTGTCCATCCCGGGCTTGTGTCACTGCGGCAGTAATCGACGTGTCGTCAGGTTCCGGCATGACATCGTCAAATATCTCGTACCTTACCCCCTCTGCATCAAGCACGTCGGTAATACGCGCCGTCACACCTATCTTCACCATAGTCTTATCGGTAATGATCAGCGCTCGCTGACAGCCCAGCCTTGCCATGACCTGCGGCAGCTGACCACAGGCGCCACCACCAATTTGCATGATCCCGGGAAGAATAATTTCGGATGACATAAACCCCTTGCCTCTGCGTGTCTTTGTTACCACTACAGCATAACGCAACGGCGTTCTATTAACATTTTAATTACAAATAGTCATTTATAGCCCAAGGAAAGGCAGCGTCACCCGGTGATAAAACAGAGTATGTACTAAAAAAGACTAAAGAAGCATACGGTTGACAGGAGCCCCTGACAGGAAGGAAGACCTTGCATGAACTCAGCGTTCACGCAAGGCGTCAATGATTGTCTTGTTGGCGTCTGGAAAGTCTGCATAATCCAGCGCATTGATATCAACCCAGCGCGTGGCCTGGCCCTCTTTGCCGACAGGCTCGCCCTCAAACGCGGTGACGGTATAAACATCCAGCAGAACATGTTTATCCGGGTAATGATGGTCAATGGTAGTAAGTGGCTGGCAGGCCGTTACCCGAATTCCAATTTCTTCACGTAACTCACGCCCCAGGGCGTCAGCAACGGTTTCGCCCTGGTCAACCTTACCACCGGGAAACTCCCACTTACCGCCCTGATGCTGATGGGCAGCGCGCAGGCACACGAAGGTTTGTGTGCCCCGCAAAACGACGCCCACGGCGACATGTACCTGCTTCATCAGGTCAGCTTACCGTGACACTGCTTGTATTTTTTTCCTGAACCGCAAGGACAGGGATCGTTGCGGCCAACCTTAGGCCCGTCTCGGACCTCGGTGCGCGGTCTGGCTCGCGCGGTATCCGGCTCTTGCGATGTACTCTCGTGCTGATAATTTTTTGGTACATCATCGGCCTGACGACGCTGCTGCTCGACTCTCTCAACATCTTCTTCTGCGCGCACTTTCACGCGAGACAAAATGGTGATGACTTCCAGCTTCAGCGCTTCCAGCATTTCCGAGAACAGTTCAAAAGACTCGCGCTTGTATTCCTGCTTCGGATTCTTCTGGGCGTAGCCACGCAGGTGAATGCCCTGACGCAGATGATCCATCGCTGCCAGGTGTTCTTTCCAGTGGCTGTCCAGGTTCTGCAGCATGACCGCTTTTTCAAACTGACGCAGCACATCGGCACCCACTACGTCCTCTTTCTGTTTATACGCCGACACGACTTCTTCCAGTACGCGTTCACGCAGTTTCTCTTCGTACAATTTGTCATCGTTGTCGAGCCACTGCTGAATCGGCAGGTCTACCGCAAAGTCCGCTTTAAGACGGGTTTCGAGACCACTGACATCCCACATTTCTTCAAGAGACTGCGGCGGAATATATTCATCAACCACCCCATTGATCACGTCTTCACGGATTGCAGCAATGGTTTCACTGATGTCACCTTCATCAAGCAGCTCGTTGCGCTGCTCGTAAATCACCTTACGCTGGTCGTTAGCGACGTCATCGTATTCAAGCAGCTGCTTACGAATATCGAAGTTACGTCCTTCCACCTTACGCTGGGCATTTTCGATGGCACGGGTTACCCACGGGTGCTCAATGGCCTCGCCCCGCTCCATGCCAAGACGCTTCATCATATTGCCCATCTTTTCTGAGGCGAAGATACGCATCAGGGCATCATCCAGTGACAGATAGAAACGGCTTGAGCCGGGATCACCCTGTCGGCCCGAACGACCGCGCAACTGGTTGTCGATGCGGCGGGATTCGTGACGCTCGGTACCGATGATATGCAGACCACCGGCTTCCAGTACCTGGTCGTGACGGGCCTTCCACTCGGTCTTGATCTTATCAATCTGCTCCTGGGTTGGGTTTTCAAGCTGCTCTACTTCAGCCTGCCAGTTACCCCCAAGGACAATATCCGTACCCCGTCCTGCCATGTTGGTCGCAATAGTCACCGCACCAGGCTTACCCGCCTGAGCAACAATATCAGCTTCCTGCGCGTGGAATTTCGCATTCAGCACCTTATGCGGGATTTTTTCTTTTTTCAGGATGCGTGACAGCAACTCAGAGTTCTCGATGGAAATGGTGCCGACCAGGGTAGGCTGCCCGCGTTTCACACAGTCGCGGATATCTTCGACAATCGCTTCGTATTTCTCTTCTGCCGTCAGGTATATCAGGTCGGCCATGTCCTTACGCACCATCGGACGGTTTGTTGGGATCACCACCGTTTCCAGACCGTAAATGTGCTGGAATTCGAACGCTTCGGTATCCGCCGTACCGGTCATCCCGGCCAGTTTATTGTAAATACGGAAATAATTCTGGAATGTGATAGAGGCCAGCGTCTGGTTTTCGTTCTGAATTTTTACGCCTTCTTTCGCTTCTACCGCCTGGTGTAAGCCCTCAGACCAGCGACGGCCTTCCATCGTGCGGCCGGTATGCTCGTCGACAATCACAATCTGGTCATCTTTTACGATGTAATCCACATCTTTGGTAAACAGCTTGTGTGCGCGCAGTGCGGCATTGATATGGTGCAACAGAGAAATATTGCCGGCAGCAAACAACGACTCACCTTCAGGCAGCAACCCAATACGCAGGAGAATTTCCTCCACGTGCAGTTGCCCTTTCTCGGTCAGATGAACCTGTTTGGATTTAAGGTCAACCGTAAAGTCGCCATCACCCTCTTTGCCTTCCTCGTCTTCTTTATCCTGCTGAACCAGTTCAGGAATAATGGTGTTGATACGACGATACAGCTCTGAGCTGTCTTCAGCGGCACCAGAAATGATCAACGGGGTTCTGGCTTCGTCAATCAGAATCGAGTCGACCTCATCGACAACCGCAAAGTTCAGCGGACGCTGCACCCGGTCGTTAGGGCTGAACGCCATGTTGTCACGCAGGTAATCAAAGCCAAATTCGTTATTGGTACCGTAGGTAACATCACACTGATAGGCAGCGCGTTTCATCTCTTGCGGCATTCCGGGCACGTTACAGCCCACGGTCATGCCAAGGTATTCAAATAATTTGCGGCTCCAGTCGGCGTCACGTTTGGCTAGGTAGTCGTTGACAGTAACCACATGGACACCTTTGCCTGAGAGCGCATTCAGATACGTCGGCAATGTTGCGGTCAGTGTTTTACCTTCACCTGTCCGCATTTCAGCAATTTTACCCTGATGCAGCACCTGACCACCGAGCATCTGGACATCGAAATGACGCATTCCGTATACACGCTTACTGGCTTCGCGCACCACGGCAAAGGCTTCAACAAGCAGGTCATCCAGCGTTTCGCCCTTCTCCAGTCGTTCACGGAACTCACTGGTTTTCGCCTTCAGGGCGTCGTCGCTCAACCCTTCGAACTCGGCTTCCAGCGCATTAATCGCGTTCACGCTTTTTTGTAATTGTTTTATCAGGCGGTCGTTTCTGCTGCCGAAAACTTTTCTCAGGATGCTTCCAAACATTGGCTCAACTATTCCACTACTTGTCAGGACACTCTTATAAAAAAGCGTCAGATTAATGATAACGGTCAGTATTTGTTGTTCACGATGTCTTTGTAAGACCCGGTCCTAACGATACTTAATTCTATTGTCACGGGCCTGTTGGCGCCGCTGTACTGGAGGTGACCTGTGGCTGCTACCCGGGTTTACCGCTGGTAAACATAAGGCAGAGGATCGACTTGTTGTCCGTTTCTGATTACTTCGTAATGCACATGGGCTCCGGTTGAACGACCCGTATTCCCCATTGAGGCAATGACCTGCCCACGGGTAACTACATCGCCCACCTTCACATTGAGCGTCTGGTTATGACCATAGCGTGTCACCAGACCATCTCCATGCTCAATTTCAATAAGCTGACCATAACCATAGCGCTCGCCAGCCCAGGTCACGATGCCTGCTGCTGTCGCGAGCACGTCAGCACCGGCTTCACCGGCAAAGTCGAGCCCTTTGTGCATAGCCTGCTCACCTGTAAACGGGTCAGCACGCATTCCGTAATAAGAAGACAACCAGCCAGAATCCACAGGACGTCCCGATAACTGACTTTCAGCGTTAATATGGTGACCCCGCACCAAAGATTCAAGCATAGAGAGTTGTCGGGCTTTTACATCCAGCGATTGCTGCAGCACATCAATGCGCGCCAGCAGCGGTTCATCATCGGCGATGTCCGTCGATATGTCCGGTACGAAAGCATCCAGTTCTGCTGCTGTCATACCTAATTCTTCTGCGAGTCGTTTCCCCTGATTGTCGAGTTGCTTTACCGTTGCAGACATCGCTGCGACGCGGGCCATCAGGGTATGTAATTTTGTTGCCGTCTCAGCGCGCACGACATCCACTTCGTTCTTTGCATTATTCGTGTGGGACTGTGCAAGACGGATCCTTGCCAGATCTTCTGACACCGACTCCGTTGAACGGCTGGAAACTAACATAAACAACGAAGACAGCACCGTCAGGCTCACCAGTGTTCTCACACTGAAGCTGCGCTGATAGCTTTTCTGTCTTGAAGAAAATGTTACGGTCAGTTTCATAAAATTACTAGATATCTCGCCAACCCTCAGTGTACCCCTGATTGCGGTCAGGAACAAACGGGAAAATGGGATTTACGCGGCGGATTGGTTATATGCGTATCGACCTGTGTACAAATTTGGTCATTCATAACAAAAAAGCCGTCATATCTGACGGCTTTTGCAATTATGCCATGGCTGGCTGGACGTACTGTATCGGCGCTTTGTCCTGCGAGTCGTAAGTAACAAACTCCCAGCAGTCTTTTTGCGCAAGTACGGCGTTTAACAACTTATTGTTCAGACCGTGTCCGGTCTTAAAGGCTCGCAGTTCACCGATGATGCTGTATCCACCAAGATACAGGTCACCAACCGCGTCGAGGATCTTGTGCTTAAGAAACTCATCATCGTAACGCAGGCCTTCAGGGTTAAGAATGCGGTAATCGTCAAGCGCAACGGCATTCTCCATACTGCCACCCAACGCCAGGTTGTTGGCATTCATGTATTCAAGATCACGCATAAAACCAAAGGTACGCGCACGGCTGACTTCGTTGACATACGAGCAGGAGTCAAAGTCCATGACCATATGCTGACGGGTCTGACTGATTACCGGATGGTCAAAGTCGATCCTAAAATCTACCCGGAATCCATCGTAAGGGCGGAGCTCTGCCCATTTGTCACCGTCTTCTACACGTACTGGTTTCTTAATTCGAATGAATCGCTTAGGCGCATTGAGCTCTTCAATGCCGGCAGACTGCAACAGAAAAACGAATGGACTGGCGCTGCCGTCCATGATCGGCAGTTCATTACTGTCCACCTCAACGATGATGTTATCAATACCCAGACCGGCCAACGCGGAGGCTAGGTGTTCAACCGTATGGATAGTTACGCCATCGTCGTTATTTAAACACGTACACAGCATAGTGTTCCCAACCGCGTTAGCACGCGAGGGAATATCGACATGGGGTGTCAGGTCAACACGCCGGAATACGATACCCGTATTCGCAGGCGCAGGCCGGAGAGTCATTGTGACCTTTTCCCCTTTGTGTAAACCAATGCCAGTTTCCTGAACCGGATGCTTTATCGTACGTTGTTTAATCATTTCTGTGCTTTTATTACCTGTTCAAAAAGCGGTCGCGAATTATAGTGAGTTATCACTTACTTGTCAAAAAAGTGTCATAACTGCGACAGGTTAACGCGCATTTGGTTCCATTTATACGCAAATTAACCCTATCGGACTGTAATTCACTTTCAACAGTCTTCGCGTTTTCGTTACCGCTTAATCAGCCTGTTTGCGCAAAAATGCCGGAATATCCAGATACTCCAGATCGTCCGGGTGAGCTTCATCTTCTGCTTTCAACGCCTGGTTACCGTCGGTAGACCCAACGCTGCTGCGCGATTCAGCGCTCACACTCTGACCATATTCACGAGGCGCTGCGTCACGACTACCGTACTCGCGTGCCGTCGCAGACAACCGTGAACCTTCTGTGCTGACTAAAGATATATCAGGTTTTCTTTCTGCACCGATACCCGTGGCAACCACTGTGACACGAATTTCGTCGGTCATTTCCATATCGATGACCGTACCGACAACGACGGTCGCATTCTCAGACGCAAACGCTTTAACCGCGTTACCGACTGTTTCGAATTCGTCAATCGCGAAATCAGGTCCGGCAGTAATGTTGACCAGGATGCCACGCGCACCAGACAGATCGATATCTTCCAGCAGCGGGCTTGCGATGGCTGCTTCGGCCGCTTCTTCGGCACGATCCGGACCGGTTGCTGAACCGCTGCCCATCATCGCTTTACCCATTTCTGACATGACCGTGCGCACGTCAGCAAAGTCGACGTTAATCAGACCAGGACGGGTGATCAGCTCGGCAATACCCTGCACGGCGCCACGAAGCACATCATTAGCGGCGCTGAAGGCCTGCAGCAACGGCGTACCCGGCCCCATGACTTTGAGTAACTTTTCGTTAGGGATGGTAATCAGTGAGTCGACATTATTTGCCAGCTCAACAATACCCTGCTCAGCGAAGGTTGTGCGCTTTTTACCCTCGAACGGGAAAGGTTTGGTCACTACCGCAACGGTCAGAATACCCATTTCACGGGCAATCTTAGCAACCTCTGGTGCCGCGCCGGTACCGGTGCCACCACCCATACCAGCAGTAATGAATACCATGTCGGCACCTTCCAGTGACTGACGGATGGTTTCACGATCTTCCTGTGCTGCCTCGCGACCAATATTTGGATCAGCGCCTGCGCCTAACCCTTTGGTTACGCTGCTGCCAATCTGCAGTGTGACATCGGCACTTGAACTACGCAGTACCTGTGCATCAGTGTTGACTGCAATGAATTCAACGCCTTCAATGCTGTGAGACACCATGTGCTCAACGGCATTGCCGCCGCCGCCACCGACACCGATGACTTTGATTACGGCTTCTTCGCCGTGACTATCCATTAATTCAAACATACTTACTCTCCGGTTGTACGTCTTCAACACTAAGCCAGGCCATACACTGCTGGTCACCTTATTCCCTGTTAACCACTATGTCCGGGCCTTAGCGCCCCCTAATAATTAAAATTCACCTTTGAACCAGCTTTGCACGCGCTGAAACAGGCTCTCGCCGCTACGCTGCTTACTGATTTTCTTATTCTCTGACTGCATCTTACCGTAGTGCAAAAGCCCTACAGCGGTTGCAAATCCAGCATCGTCGACGTATTCGGACAAGCCTTTTACGCCGATCGGTTTGCCCACGCGCACGGGCATCTGGAATAACTCTTCTGCAAACTCTACCGCACCTTCCATCTTGGCAGTTCCACCCGTTAATACAAGGCCTGCGGCGATTTGTTCTTCTAATCCACTGGCACGAATTTCGTCGTGCACCAGTTCAAACAGTTCCTGGTAGCGCGGTTCGATAACCTCCGCCAGTGTATGGCGTGACATTACACGGGCCGGACGCCCACCCACGCTGGGTACCTCAATACTTTCTTCCATGCTAACCATGTCTTTTAGTGCACAGGCATAGTTAACTTTAATTTCTTCCGCGTTGCTGATTGGCGTTCTGAAAATCTTGGCAATATCACTGGTTATCTGGTTGCCAGCAACAGGGATCACTGCAGTGTGACGTATTGCGCCGTCCGTGTAAATCACGATATCAATGGTTCCGCCACCAATATCCACAACACAGACACCTAATTCGCGTTCATCGTCGGTCAGTACCGCATAACTGGATGCCAGCGCAGAGAAAATCAGCTGGTCAGCATGCAATTCACAGCGCTCGACACACTTCACCAGATTTTTCGCCATATCGTCCGCGCAGGTAATAATGTGTGCGTCAGCTTCCATCCGCACGCCCGACATACCAATCGGGTTTTTAATACCTTCCTGCACATCAATAGTGAACTCCTGAGGCAGCACGTGCAGCAGGCGACGTTCAGCGGCAATTGGCACACTGCGGGCCGCATGAATAACGTTGTCGACATCTTCCTGCGTCACTTCCTGATTGTTGATCGGCACCATACCATTTTCATTCTGGCATTTAACATGACGCCCGGAAATCGACATAAATACCGACGACACCCGACAATCCGCCATCAGTTCCATTTCATTGACGGCACGCTGCACCGACTTCACGACCAGGTTAAGGTCGTTGACGCCGCCTTTATCCATGCCTTTTGCGGCATGTGTGCCCACGCCGACGATACTGATTGAATCATCATCCAGCAATTCGCCAACAACCGCTTTCACCTGGCTGGTGCCAATATCCAGTCCGACGATAAGGTTGCGTTCCGCAGGTTTAGACATGCTCTGTTAACTCTCTTTATTGTTATTGTCTTCGCTCTCAGCCTGCCAGCCTACAGCGAGTCCTGTGTCATACCGAAGATCCACGTAGCGCACGGACTTCGGTTGTCTGGCCAGCAACGGATAAATGTCAATAAACCGCTGCAGCCTGTCGATAAATTCTTTACGCCCCAGGTTCAGCTCAATGCCATTGCTCAGCTGAACCTGCCAGGCGAAACGTTCACTCAGTGACAATTCCGCAATGGGCATACCGATGGTTGCCAGTAACGACTGCATCGCATTGTAGCCCTGCAACGCCGTCTTCTCACTGCCGCCAGGGCCATACAGCCTGGGCAGTGCACGGTCGCTGACCGTGGCATCAAATGATTCACCGTACGGGTTTAACAGTAAGTCGTCATTCCAGTGGGCAACCGGCTGTTGCTCAACCAAATAAATTTTCAGTGTATTTGGCCACTGCTTTCTCACCGATGCCCGGTAAATCCAGGGCTGGGCTTCCATCAGTTTGTGCACGTCATTGACGTCCAGCGAGAAGAAGCTGCCAGGCTGCGACTCGCGTATCAGACGCTCAAGCCGGGTGACATCCACTTCCTGATAATCACCCGAGAAGTCAACAACCTGCACCGGCATCTGCTGTTCGTCCTGCAGCCATGCCCTGACTTTCACAATACCGACAATCAGTCCAATCAGGACGAGGGCTAAAAACACCACGCCAATCCATAATTGTTTTTGTTTGTCGGTCAGGTGAATCACTCGTATTCCCTGTCTTCGAAACTGGTCGCCAGAATAGCCAGCGCCAGTTCATCAAAACCGATCCCCGCGACACTCGCCGCTTTCGGCACCAGGCTTTTCTCTGTCATGCCCGGCACGGTGTTCGCCTCAAGCAGGTAAAACTGTCCCTGCCTGTCCTGCATCACATCAATACGGCCCCAGCCACTACCCGCTACCGCTCCGAAGGCTTTAACGCATAGCGCAGCCAGCGTGGATTCCTGTTCTGCATCAAGCCCACTGGGGCAAAAATACTGGGTCGTGTTGTCCTGGTACTTGGCAGAGTAATCATAAAACTGATGGGGAGTAGACATGCGAATAGACGGCAAAGCACGGCCCTGCAGTACAGATACCGTGTATTCCGGGCCGTCTATATACTGCTCAAGGAGGACCTGATTATCATAATTAAAGGCGTCCTCAATGGCAGTGACGAGTTGTTCAGCGCTTGTTACTCTGGCCATACCGATGCTCGAGCCTTCGCGCGCCGGTTTTACCATGACCTCATTCCCCAATTCCTGCATTATAGCGCCGCATGATCCAGCTTCAAAGTCACTTTTATCAGCGATTTTATATTTTGCTGACGGCAGACCTAAGCTGTGCCAGATTTGCTTGGTTCTGATCTTGTCCATGGCCAGCGCAGAGCCGAGTACACCGCTACCGGTGTAGGGTATTCCCAGTTGCTGAAGCGTACCCTGCATGACGCCATCTTCACCACCGCGCCCATGCAGCATAATCAGCACCCGGTCGGTGCCCTTGTCCAGCAGATCAGTAATGCGGTGTTCCGCGGGGTCAAAGGCGAATGCATCCACGCCCTGTCGCAACAGCGCCTGCAGTACGGCATTACCCGACTTCAGTGATACTGCTCGCTCTGCCGAGCTGCCGCCGAACATCACTGCCACGCGGCCGAACGCATCTGGCGAATTCATTTTCATCACGCATCACTCCTGCGCTTCAATGCCTCTGGCTCCATACCGGCCGCTGCCAGTACTTTAGCCACCTGACCAATATTGCCGGCGCCCTGGGTCATCACAATATCACCGGCTTCGATGATATTTGCCAGAATGCCCGGCAGCGCGTCCGGTCCACCGGCATAAATAGGTTCCAGCTCACCCCGCTGACGGATTGAGCGACACAGCGCTTTACTGTCGACCCCATCAATGGGCGGTTCGCTGGCCGGGTAGATATCCAGCAATAACAGCACATCCACTTTTGAAAGGACATCTACAAAATCTTCATACAGGTCACGCGTTCGCGTGTACCGGTGTGGCTGATACACCATGACAATGCGGTTTTCCGGCCAGTTGGCGCGTGCGGCGGCAATGGTGGCTGCCACTTCGGTAGGGTGATGCCCGTAATCATCAACCAGCACAACCTGACCGACACTGGTGTTAAAGTCGCCGAGCATTTCAAACCGGCGTCCGATGCCACCAAACCCGGCCAGCGCGGCAACAATTGCGTCATCGTCAATGCCTTCATCCGTAGCCACACTGATTGCCGCCAGCGCGTTGAGCACATTATGTCGCCCGGTCAGATTCAGCGTCACGTCCAGCGGCGCATGATCAGGCCGGTGAACGGTAAACGACGCTTTTCCGAATGACAGGGTGACATTATCCGCCCACACGTCGTTATCAGGGTTAAAGCCATAGGTGATCACGTTACGCCCGATACGCGGACGGATAGACTGAATATTTTCATCATCGCCGCACACAATTGCTGTGCCGTAAAACGGCAGGTTATGCAAAAAATCGACGAACGTGTCTTTGACCCTGGAAAAATCACCGCCATAGGTATCCATGTGATCCGCTTCAATGTTGGTCACAATAGACACCATCGGCTGAAGGTGCAGAAACGAGGCATCGCTTTCGTCTGCTTCTGCAATCAGATACCGGCTTTTTCCAAGCCGTGCATTGGTCCCGGCGCTGTTCAGCAAGCCGCCAATGACAAACGTGGGATCGTACTCTGCCTGGGCGAATATGGTCGCCAGCAGACTGGTCGTGGTTGTCTTACCGTGGGTACCTGCAACCGCAATACCGTGACGGAAGCGCATCAGCTCCGCAAGCATCTCGGCGCGGCGAATAATCGGAATACGGGAATTCCGGGCAGCCTGAATTTCCGGGTTGGTTTCGTCAATCGCACTGGAGACGACCACCACGTCAGCGTCACTCACATTCTCAGCCCGGTGGCCTATAGTGATTGTCGCGCCGCGCTCACGCAGGCGTCCCGTCATACTGCTTTCCTGAATATCTGAACCTGAAATGCGATACCCTTCGTTCAGCAGGACTTCGGCGATGCCGCCCATGCCGGCACCACCAATACCAATAAAAAAGATATGTTTTACTTTCCGCATCTGCGGACTTTCAAACGGGGTTTTCAATACCATCAGTCCCCTGCTCCTGTCAGCGCTTCGCACTGATTTACTACATGTTCTGTCGCGTGCTCCTGCATCGCGTCTTTCGCTAAGCGCCCCATTTTCGCACAGGCTTGCGGGTCCTGCAGCCATTGCCTGATGGCCTGGCCCAGATTTTCATTAAGCACCGGCTGTGCAATCAGCAAAGCGGCTTGCTTATTCACCAGCGACATCGCATTTTTGGTCTGATGATCATCCACCGCATGCGGCAGCGGGACAAAAATGGCAGCCCGGCCGGCCGCCGCCACCTCAGCAACGGTCAGCGCCCCGGCGCGACAAACCACGAAATCTGCCCACGCGTACGCCGCCGCCATATTGTCGATAAATTCATCCACATGAACGTCGAAGCGTGCGCCGGCATACGCCGCACGGACCGCCTCAAGGTTGCCCTTGCCACACTGATGGCGCACTTCAAGGCCTTCCATCTGACTGCATACGCCAGGCACTATCTCGTTGAGCGGACGCGCGCCAAGACTGCCACCCACCACCAGCATTTTCAGCGGTTTTTCACACTGCGCTTTAGGGGAAAGTTGCATGACCGCGTTGCGTACCGGATTGCCAACCACCTCGACCTTCGGATTCGTCTCTCCAAACTGGGCTTTGGCATCAGCAAATCCCAGCAAAATACGACGTGCAAATTTTGCCAGCAACCGGTTGGTCAGTCCGGCAACCGCGTTTTGTTCATGGATGATAAGCGGAATACCGGCCAGCCAGGCCGCCACACCGCCCGGGCCACTGGCATAGCCGCCCATACCTATCACCACATCCGGCCTGATCTCTTTGACCAGTCGGCGTGCCGCAATCAGGCTCTTTAACAGGCCAAAGACACCTTTCAGCCGGGCCATCCCACTTTTGCCGCGCAGTCCCGAGACCGGAATAAAGTGAATCGGATAGCCAGCGTCCGGCACCACGTGCGCCTCCATCCGGTCTGCGGTGCCCAGCCAGTCGATGTGCCAGCCTTTTGCCCTGAGCGCATCGGCTACGGCGAGCCCCGGAAAAACGTGCCCGCCAGTACCACCAGCCATAATCAGACAGCGTTTAGTCATCGCTGGCCTCCCTGGCAACATCATCAAGCAGTTTGTTTACTGACGCTTTTGCCTGTGCATCGTCACCGGCTTTTGGCCTTGCCAGCCTGCGACGGGATGACTGCTTCATCGCCTGCATACCATCAACCCGCAATTCAAAATCAATACGCAATAGCAGTCCGACGGCCACGGCCATCACAATCAGGCTGGAGCCTCCGTAGCTGACCAGCGGCAGTGTCAGCCCTTTGGTTGGCAGGATCCCCGCGCTGGCACCAATATTAACGGCCGTCTGAAATGAGAACCAGATGCCAATGCTGTAGGCCAGATACCCGTCGAACGGGCGTCCGTTCACCAGCGCTTTGTTGCCAATACCCAGTGCACGAATGACCATCCACAGGATCAGTACCAGTACTGTACTGACACCAACAAACCCGAGTTCTTCTGCCAGAATTGCCATCACGAAGTCCGTATGCGCCTCAGGCAAAAACTCAAGCTTCTGCAGACTGTTCCCCAGCCCCTGACCAAACCAGTTACCGCGACCATACGCCATCAGTGATTGTGTCAGCTGGTAGCCTGAACCGAAGGGATCTGCCCATGGATCAAGAAACGATGTTACCCGTTTTAAGCGGTATTCTTCGAACACAATCAGCGCGACCACGGCAAGCAGCCCGACGAAAACCAGTGCAAAGAACTGCCACAATCGGGCGCCTGCCAGAAACAGCAGGCCAATTGTGGTAGCAAACATGACCACCACCGTCCCCAGATCCGGCTGTAAAAGCAGCAGCATGGCCAGCACAAAGAACACGACCAGCGGTTTAATAAAGCCTTTCAGGTTCTCGGTCACCTCTTCATAACGGCGCACCAGATACCCGGCCAGATAGGCAAAAAAGAAAAGCTTTGCCGGCTCTGCGGCCTGAACCGTAATCGGCCCCAGCACCAGCCAGCGGGTACTCCCGTTAACAGTCCGGCCAATCAGCAGCACTGCCACCAGCAGGCCTATCGCCGCCAGCAGCAAATACGGGTTGGATACCCGCCAGAAATTCATTGGCAACTGCACCACCACCATAGCGGCAATAGTGGCACCAATCAGATAAATGCCGTGGCGAATGGCGAAATAAAACGGGTTGTCAAACAGCCGATCTGCGACGGGCATAGAGGCAGACGTCACGATGACCAGCCCAATACTCATGAGCGCGACTGACAGCAGAATAAGAGACTTATCATAGTGCCCGTTATCACGGCTTTCACCATGACGCAGCGCGAACAGGGCGGAGAGGGTCTGATTTGCACTCATGCGGCCATGACCTCCTCGATAGCGTCAGCAAATACCCGCGCACGGTGTGCATAGTTATCAAACATGTCAAGACTGGCGCAGGCCGGAGACAGCAACACGATGTCATTCTCCCGGGCAGCCTCTACCGCCAGCGTAACCGCCTGTTTCATTGACGCCACCCCGACGGCTTTATCGGTCATTGCGAGAAACTGGCCGGCGTCTTTACCCATCGCGAATACCGCACTGACGTGCCGGTCGATGGCCGCTTTCAGTACGCTTAAATCGGCGCCTTTCGCATCGCCGCCGGCAATCAGAATAATCCGGCCGGTTGCCGTGGACGACAAGCCTTCGATGGCAGCGAGGGTTGCACCTGCATTGGTGGCTTTGGAGTCATCAATAAAAATCACCCCCCGGTGGCGGGCAATTTCAACACACCGGTGCGGCGCAGGCATAAACGTACTCACGGCATCCGCCGCAGCCTGAACCGACACGCCCAGTTCAACGGCCAGGGCAATCGCCGCCTGCACATTCAGCACATTATGCCCGCCCTTAAGCGGGATACGTTCCAGGCGTAACAGTGGGTGACCGTCGAGCGTAATCGCATTGTCTGCAACACCATAGCCCGCACTGACCTCATCAAGCCCGATACTGATCTGCCTCAGTCCTGAATAGTACGGTCGGGTTTCTGCCTGCCCGCGCCAGACGATAGCCACACTGGCATGATCATAAATGCGCTGTTTTGCCGCTATATAGGCCTCCATCGACCCATGACGGTCGAGATGGTCATCACTGATATTAAGAATTGTGGCGGCCTGAAGTCTGAGCGAGGACGTCATCTCAAGCTGAAAGCTCGATAGCTCGAGGACAACCGCATCCAGTGGCATCGAAAGCGTATCGAGTACCGGCAGGCCAACGTTACCGGCTTCGGTCACGCGCAAACCGGCCTGCCTGAGAATATGCGTGGTCAGTAGCGTAACCGTGGTTTTACCGTTAGAGCCGGTGATCCCGACGGCCGGTACCGACAAATACCGGGCAAACAGTTCTACATCGCCAATTACCTCGCAGCCTTTGCGTCCTGCCTGCGCCAGTACAGGGTGCTGTGGCGATATGCCCGGGCTGACCACAATCAGCGCAACGTCATCAAAGTAGTCTGCGGGCACACTGCCACGCGCCACATCGACCCGCGTGTCGGCGGGTACCGTCAGATTGTCACGGCTATCCCAGACCTTCACGAGTGCCTGTTTCGTTTCAAGGAAGCGAACGCAGGCCTGCCCGGTCAGACCGAGCCCTGCAACAACCACCTTTTTGTCGCGCAGTGTGTCATTCATTAACGTAACTTCAGTGTCGCCAGTCCTATCAGCACCAGGATGATAGAAATAATCCAGAACCGCACAATAACCCGGGGTTCAGGCCAGCCTTTTAATTCGTAATGGTGATGAATCGGTGCCATCCGGAAGATCCGCTGGCCACGCAGTTTGTATGACCCAACCTGCAGGATGACTGACAACGTTTCCATCACGAACACGCCACCCATAATAATCAGCACCAGTTCCTGACGAACCAGTACCGCCAACACGCCCAGCGTACCGCCCAGTGCCAGTGAGCCGACATCGCCCATAAAGACCTGTGCCGGGTAGGTGTTAAACCACAGAAAGCCCAGCCCCGCGCCAACAATGGCGGTACACACCACAACCAGTTCACTGGTCAGCGGTATATGGGGAATATTCAGGTATTCGGCAAAGTTTACGTTGCCGGTAACATAAGCAAAAATCGCAAACGCGCCCGCCACCAGAATGGTCGGCACAATCGCCAGACCATCCAGCCCGTCGGTCAGGTTAACGGCATTACTGGTGCCTACAATGGCGAAGTAGGTAATAACCAAAAACAAACCGCCAAGCTGTGGCATCACTTCCTTGAAGAAGGGTACCAGGAGCGATGTTTCCTGCGGCAGGGTGGCCGAACTGTAAAGGTACAGAGCCACCACAATGGCGATGGCCGATTGCCAGAAATACTTCCAGCGGGCTATCAGCCCTTTGGCATCTTTGCGGATCACTTTGCGGTAATCATCCACAAAACCAATGATGCCGTAGCCTGTTACAATGCTCAGTGTTACCCACACGTAGCGGTTCGTCAGGTCTGCCCACAACAACACACTGATGACAATGGCGGCAAGAATAAGCAGTCCGCCCATGGTCGGCGTGCCCGCTTTGGACAAATGGCTTTGCGGACCGTCATCTCTGACCGTCTGACCAATCTGCATGGTCTGTAACCAGCGGATCATTTTCGGACCAATCACGATGGCAATGACCAGCGCGGTCAGCGTACTTAAAATGGCCCGCAGCGTAAGATAAGAAAATACGTTAAACCCGGCATCAAACTGGGTCAGCCACTCGGAAAGCCAGATCAGCATGCGATTCGCTCCCGACGCCGTTCAAGCTTTCCCAGCGCAGAGGCCTCGATTGCCTCTACCACACGCTCCATTCTGGAGCTGCGGGAACCTTTAATGAGAATAGAAATATCACGCTGTTCACTCAATAGTCTGTCCTGCAGCGCATCCATAAGGCTGTCGATGTCACTAAAATGCGCCCCGTTATGCTGGTATACCGAGCTGGCTGACTGGCTCAGCACGCCCAGTGTAAAGAGCATATCGATGCCCTTCGCCTGTGCATATTTGCCGACCTGTTCGTGATAATAGCGGGACTTTTCGCCCAGCTCTTTCATGTCACCAAGCACCAGTACCTTGATACCCGAGAGGCTCGCCAGCGTGTCGATCGCCGCGTTGACTGACGCGACATTGGCGTTGTAGGTGTCATCCAGCAGCGTCACCTGAGAGCTTAAACGTTTCACGTTCAGTCGCCCTGATACCTGTTGCATCGCCATCAGACCATCACGCACATCTTCCAGTGTCGCGCCGACCTGCATGGTCAGTGCCGCTGCCACCAGCGCATTCCCGACGTTGTGAGCACCAGGAATAGACAAGTGAATATTCACTTCTCCTTCAGGACACAGCAACTGGAACGACGCACAGCCATTTAAATCCAGGGTAATGTCTTCGGCACGAAAGTCAGCATCGGCGTTTTTCTGTTCGGGTGAGAACGTCAGGGTATTCTGATAACGCAGTTTGCCCTGCCAGAATTGAGTAAACTGACTGTCCGCGTTGACAATCGCAGTGCCGTGCTCTCCCAGTCCTTTAAATATCTCGCTTTTGGCACGAGCCACGCCCAGCAGACTGCCAAACCCTTCAAGATGTGACGCCGCCGCATTCACAATGGTCGCCACATCTGGCTTAACCAATTCAGTGGTATAGGCTATCTCACCTAAGTGGTTGGCACCCAGTTCCATCACCGCGAACTCATGGTCCGGCTCAAGACGAAGCAGGGTCAGCGGCACACCGATATCATTATTGAAGTTACCGGCTGTTGCCAGCACCTTGCCACGGCGGGCAAGGATCGCGGCGCACATTTCTTTCACCGTGGTTTTACCGCTGCTGCCGGTTATCGCGACGGTCTTCGGTGCAACAACACGTTTTACTGCCGCCCCCAGTGCCCCAAGCGCCTGTTTGGTATCGTCGACATAAATCACTGGCAGCGACGTGTCCACCTGTTTGCTGGCGATCACCGCGCTGGCACCGGCTTCCTGAGCAACCTTCACAAACTCATGACCATCAAAATTTGGCCCCTGCAGCGCCAGGTAAACGGCGCCCTTGGTCAGGGTTCGCGTGTCAGTGCTGACCGCGTCCACAGTCGCATCCTCTCCGGTCAGGCGACCGCCGGTTTGCTCGGCGATCCATGTCAGAGTTGTTTTGATCATTCGCTGTGCTCCCCTTGCAAACGCGCTACGACGGCGCGCTCATTATAATTTGTTGTTGTATTTCCAATAATCTGATACGCCTCGTGGCCCTTGCCTGCCAGCACAATCAGGTCATCCGGTGCGGCATGCGACAGGCAATACCGAATTGCTTTTTCTCTGTCCGGCTCAATGACCGCGTCGTCAGGCTTAGCCAGACCGGCGAGAATATCCCGGGCAATAGCCTCAGGTGCCTCTGAGCGGCTGTTATCCGTGGTGATCACAATGTGATCGGCGTCTTTTTCTGCGGCTTTGCCCATTAGCGGACGCTTGCCTTTATCCCGGTCACCACCGCAGCCAAACACGCACCAGACCTGCGCCGTGGTATGCGCTCTGGCCGCTTCCAGTACTTTATGCAGTGCATCTGGCGTATGCGCATAATCCACAATGACATTGGCGTGACGGGCAAACGGGAAGACTTCCATGCGACCGGCCACCGGCCTTAGCTGACCGACAGCCGCAATGACATCATTGAAGCGCTCTCCCTGTGCCAGCAGCGTTGCGATGGCGCTCAATACATTGCGAACGTTAAACGGACCAAGCAAAGCCAATGCCACCCGGGCTTCTCCCCAGCTTGATATTAATGAAAACTCACACCCTGCCTGATGATATGTGACGTTTGTGGCGAAACAGTGGCGATCTGCGGGCTTCTCAGAGGCATCTCCGACAACGCCGGTCCAGACAATATCCACATGAGAGGGCGTATGCGCGGCCCAGTTCTGGCTCTCCGGATCGTCGCCATTTAGCACCACTGTCGATAATCCAGGCTGTGCCAGCAGGCGGCGCTTGGCCTCCGCATATGCTTCCATGGTGCCGTGATAATCGAGGTGGTCGCGGGTAAGGTTGGTAAACACCGCAACATCGGTTTTCACCTGTGCCAGCCTGCCCTGCACCAGGGCATGCGAACTCGCTTCAAAGGCGACATGGGCGACATCCTGCTGGGCAAAATCAGCCAGCAGATATTGCATACGAATAGCATCGGGCGTTGTCATGGAGGCGGGCGTCGGCTGCCATTGTGTATCGGCCTCTTCATAGATTCCACTGCCCAGCGTGCCAATCGCGGCACTACGTGTACCCAGGGCATGTTTGAGTTGCGAGATCAGCTGAACAACCGAGGTTTTTCCGTTGGTACCGGTCACCGCCACCGACATCATTTTCTGGGCCGGATAATCATAAAACGCAGCGGCCAGCGACGACAGCATGGCTGGCAAATCATGCAGCCAGATGATCACCGTGCTGCCGCGCATCTCGAGTTCACCATGACGCGCCGCGTCATCGGCCTGTGCCATGATAATTCTGGCGCCAAGACTGATGGCCTGGGGGATGAAATCACGGCCGTCACGTTCGTGCCCTTTAATGGCCAGAAACGCCAGCTTGGTATTTACTTCACGGCTGTCCAGCGTCAGTCCTTCAATACGAATATCCGGCGCATCCACACCGAATTTTGCCAGCAGCGCGCGCGTGCTCTGAATAAAGGCACTAACTACCACTGTTACCTCCTTTCAGCCACAGGGTTGACGTGACCTGTTTATCATCCGGGGCGATGTTCATCATCTGCAGAGCGCCGCCCATGATTGCCGAGAACACCGGTGCAGCGGTGTCGCCGGCATGGTACAAATCACCGCCCGGCTCATTAATCAGCACCACGGTAACCAGTTGCGGATCAGACACCGGCGCAACGCCGGCAAAAATATTCACGTACTCCTCACCGTAGCCGCCCGCCACCGCCTTGCGGCTGGTACCGGTTTTACCGGCCACACGGTAACCGGCAATGGCAGCCTTAACCGCCGTGCCGTCGGGCTGCGTAACACTTTCCATCATCTGCACGACCGCACGGGCATTTGCCTCACTGACAACGCGCTCTTCCCCTGACTGCCAGCCGGTTGTTTTGGGGTTTTTAATGATGGTCAGCGGGCGTTTAACACCGCCGTTCGCCAAGGTGGCGTACATGCGAGCCAGTTGCGCGGTGGTGACCGAAATACCGTACCCGAACGACAGGGTTGCCAGTTCAAACTCAGACCAGCGGCTGCGCTCGTGGAAGATACCCGCGCTCTCGCCCGGCATATTGGAGCCAGTGTCTGACATCAGCCCCATGTTGTAATAGGTATCGAGCAAAAACTGCTTGGGGACCGACAGCGCCAGTTTCGATGTCCCCATGTTACTGGAGTGCTGAATGATTTCTTCGAGCGTCAGTTCGCCGTAATTACGGAAATCTTTTACCAGACTGCCTCCCAGACGCATCCAGCCCGGATTGGTATCAATCACTTCCCCCACCTTAACGTTGCCGAATTCCAGGGCAGTCAGCACAGCCAGCGGTTTCAGAGACGAACCTGGCTCGAAGGCATCGGTGATCACACGGTTACGCATCCGGTGCGGCGACGCGTCACTGCGATCGTTCGGATTGAAGGAGGGTGCATTCACCATGGCCAGCACCTCACCGGTATGCACGTCCACCACGATGGCCGAGGCCGAGCTGGCTTTGTAATACAGCATGGCCTCTTTGATTTCTTTGTAAGCCAGTGCCTGAATACGCTGATCAATGGTCAGTGTCAGATTGCCGGCTTCTTCTCCCGAGGTAGTTTCCAGAATTTCAACCTGACGTCCTTTGGCATCACGACGAATTTTTCTGGACCCGGGCGTCCCTGTCAGCCAGTCGTTGTACATGCGCTCAAGCCCTTCGATCCCCTTATCATCCACATCGGTGATACCAATCAGCTGAGCAGCCACTTCGCCGGTCGGATAATAACGGCGGCTTTCGCGGCGCAGGTAAATACCGGGAATATCCAGCTCGTCAACATACTGGGCCATTGCCGGGGACACCTGGCGCTGCAGATAGACAAAGCGGCGTTTCGGGTTACTGACCTTTTCGCGCAGTTCATTGACGTCCTGACCCAGCACGTCAGCCAGCGCCTGCCAGCGCCGGGTCTCTGCAAAACCGTCATTGTCATGGATGACTTTTGGATCGGCATAAATGGCGCGGACCGGCACACTTACCGCCAGCTCTACCCCGTTTCGGTCGGTAATCAGGCCACGATACGCTGGCATGTTGCGGGTACGCAGCGTACGGCTGTCGCCCTGTTCAATCAGATCATCCGGCTCGATAACCTGAATATACGCGGCACGAAATGCGAGCACGGCAAATACCAGCATGACCACGGCCAGTACTACCACAAAGCGCCACTGCACCAGGCTGGGCGTGACATTCTGGCGTGCCCCTGAGCGGCCACGACGTGGTTTGTTCTGCTTCATGGTCATCGTTGTCATTTCAGCCTTACCACCACTTCTTCATCAGCCTGAGGGCGGTGCATATCCAGCTGTTTCTGAACCAGGGTTTCAATTCGGTTGTGCTCGGTTAACGCACGCTGTTCAAGCACCAGGTTTCGCCACTCCACATCGAGCTGGTCTTTCTCTTCCATCAGGTCTTCCAGCGCGATGATCTGCTGACGATTGTGGTGGGTGCTCAGGGTGACTGCCATGGCACTCCCCATAACCATTAAATACAACAAAACCCGCAGCTTGTTGCGGGTTAAATCGGAGACCAGGATTAGCAATAAGCTAAAGCTGGTTGTCTTACTCTTGCCGGCACTCATAACTTTTCGGCCACCCTGAGTACTGAGCTGCGGGCACGCACATTGTGCGCTATTTCCTCCTGCGTAGGTTTGATTGCCTTACCAATTGCTTTGAGTACCTTGTCTGCGTCTATTTCTGCCTGGGTCACCGGCAAATTATGGGGTATCGCCTTGCCCCGGCTCTGTTCACGAATAAACCGTTTTACCAGACGATCTTCCAGCGAATGGAATGAAATGACGGCAAGCCGACCACCTGGCTTTAGTACCGATACCGCGGCTTTCAGTCCGTCGCGCAATTGGTCGAGCTCCGCGTTGATGTAAATCCGGATCCCCTGAAAGGCACGTGTTGCCGGGTGCTTAAATTTGTCTTTAACCGGCACCGCATCGTCAATAATGCTGGCGAGCTGTGCTGTTCGGGCAATGGGTGTGTGCGCACGGGTACTGACAATGGCATGCGCGATACGCTTACCAAATTTTTCTTCACCGAACTCTTTGATGACCTGGGCAATATCCTGCTCTTCCGCATTCGCCAGCCATTCGGCTGCGCTCATCCCTCGCGTGGTATCCATGCGCATATCAAGTGGGCCATCCCGCAAAAAACTGAAACCACGTTCAGCGTCATCCAGTTGCGGTGACGACACCCCTAAATCCATCAGTACCCCATCAATGCAGCCGGCCAGATCACGGTCAGCCAGTTCTGTCGCCATATCGGCGAACGGCGCATGAATGATCTGAAAGCGGGCATCATCAGCGAGTGCGTTAGCTGACGCAATTGCCTGAGGATCACGATCAAACGCAATCAGTCTTCCGTTGGGGCCCAGCGCATCAAGAATCGCGCGGCTATGGCCACCACGACCAAACGTGGCGTCTACATAGAGGCCATCAGGACGGATGTCGAGTGCATCAACACACTCCTGAAGAAGGACAGAGGTGTGTTTGAAGGCCGTCTGCGTCATAGCGAGAAATCCTGCAGACGTTCAGTGAGTTCGAAGTTACCGGTGCGTTCGGTTTCCATATCAGCTTCAATCTGCTCTGCCCAGACAGCCGCATCCCAGATTTCAAATTTATTTAACTGACCGACCAGCATAACCTCTTTTGACAGTCCGGCATGCTGACGCAATGGTGGTGGAATGAGAATACGGCCGCTTTTATCCATTTCACCCTCTGTGGCATAACCCAACAGCAGGCGTTGCATACGGCGTTCAGCCGGCACCATACTCGAAAATTTACTGAGTTTTAATTCAATTTCTTCCCATTCGGGAAGTGGGTAAAGCAGCAAACAACTTTGTTGTGTATCTACCGTGCAGACCAGCTGTCCGTCACAATCATCCAGCAGGCTTTGACGATACCGGGTAGGTATAGCCAGTCTCCCTTTTGTATCCAGATTGATTGCATTAGCGCCGCGGAACATTCCCCTAGCCTTTTATTATTTTTGCTTTTCTTGTTGTTTGAGTGCTTGGTCTGCAAAACGTTGATGACTTGATCCACAATTTGCCACTTTTACCCACTGTTTGACAGTTTAGGTACCATCGATCCCCACTGTCAAGCAAAAAAGGTCGTCAAACCCGCGTCATTACTGGCTTAAACACTGTTTATATAAACAGGTGTTGATGAGAAGTCGCTGAATTTAGGATCAAAAACCGTCAGGAAAGCGAAGAAAAGAAAATGCGGAAAAATCAGAATCAGTGAAATTAACGGTGAGCAGAGACAGCACTGCGTCCTGACATTACCGGCAGCGGACGCTGCCGGATAGTCACCATGTGATTAAAAGCGGTAGGTTGCCAGCAGTGTTGCAGATCCCAGGCCGTCGTTGTCGCCGAGTTCGACCCCGAGACCGGCGCGCAGGGAGAACCCGTTGGCAAACCAGTAATCAACATCCAGCTCCAGTACATCCTGATCTGTCCCGCGTGAGCCGTTGACGTGGGTGTAAGTTGCGCCCGCACTAACCCGTGGCGAGAAGAAATACCGGCTGCTAAGCTCAAGTGATTCCCTGTCACCCACCGTCACCTCAGCACCAACGTCCCAGCCCTGGCCATTGTCCAGTTGGGTGTAACGCGCAAAGATACCAGGCGAAACTTCGTTATCGGAATAGTCTACCTGCCCGTCAAAGGTGGTATAGCTGACCTCATCACGCTGGTAAAATGCACCTGCACCAAATTGCCACTGACGGTTGACGTTATAACCGACTTTTACATCCAGTGCCTTGTCATCCCGATCACCAAGGTTTTCGTCATAATCCACATAGGTGACATCAGCTGACACCATCCACTGGCTATCCGCATACCAGGTAGCCCCAAGGTTATAGAGGTGTGTGTTATTCACGGTAAAGTACTGCCCGGAGACACTTGATACACGCTGAAGATACGGCGCAATCAACCAGGCGCTGTTATCAGCATCAAGCTCCTGCAGGTAATGGCGGTATTGCACACCAATAAAATTATCATTCTGATCTTTGAGATCACTAAAGCCCACATTCACCTCATGTCGGGGGGCAGCGATTGCGCCGGCCGATAATAGCGATAAAAAGATAATGGCTTTGTTCATACAATGTCTTCCTTGAAGAAATGGGGTAGCGTCACAAGGCGCTACCGTTTAACGACCTGACGAAGGGTAACGTATGGAAACTTAACGGAATATGAATAAAAAAAGCGATGGCAGAGCCATCGCTTTTTTCAGGACAGAAGCGCTCGCATTACTGTGCGGCAGCCTGCTCCTGTGCAGCAGCATTAGCTGCACTCAGCTGCATATTCTGAATTGGCTTGTCCGTGCTGTTAGACAATTCAACCAAACGGTTGAGCTGACCCAGTGACAACATCAGTGCATACATTGCACCCAGGAAACCGTTTTTGTGCAGTTCCAGCACCACCTCGTCAGACAGTTCAAGCAGCTTTCTTTCATTGATGCTGAACATACCAGTGACGTTGCGGGCGCTGCCGTCAACATAAGTCAGACGAATCTGAATAGGATCCAGCAGGTCCAGTTCTACCACTTTCTCTACGAAGCGCTTGGTTACCATTTCACTGTTCGCAAGCTCGCCCAACAGGTTCTGACGGTTTTGCAGGAATTCTGATGGTTCACCGGATTCAGTGAACAGACGCTCGCCCTCATCACCGAACATGTCACAGTTCTCATCGATGAATACGCCCAGCTTATCGCCGTCAGGACGCACATCAAACGGATAACGCAGGATGTTCATTGGAACATGCGGCGCTTTCCATTTGTCACCTTCGATATACATATTCTGGTTTGCTTCCATACCCAGCATAGCGACAACGTGGTAACGCTCCGCCTTAGGATCCTGAATGAAAACAATTGGCATACAGCTGCCCAATTGTGCGAATTCTCTGATAGAAGCTGCTGCCAGGTGAGTGCCACCGGCGTATTTAAAAGAGTTTTGGACCGCGATTTTTAGATCTTTATGTTTTTCTTTATCAAGCGGTACGTAGTTGATCGCCATAATACTTTCTCATATTTATTTTTTTGTGTGGAAGAAGAGTAAGGGTTTCACCTGCACATGCGTCAACAGTTGGAATCGCGATGTCGGATGTCAACTCAGAATACTTCAGTTCCACAGGTTAACAACACAGGCCGGGGAAGAAATTCCGGCGCGGCACGCAGTATCCCGTATTTGCGCGAACAAGTCACGCCCGAACGCCAACTCTGTCGGCAACTACGCCTAACCGCTTGCCTTACACCGTATTTTTTCACGCAGGCATTGTCGTTAATTGTGCATTTGCGTAGGCTGTAACCCTTGACGTTTATACCACTCTCATGGCTTAACCTATTGAGGAATCCATTTTTATGAATATGCCCCGCTCATTTACTTCACTCAGTCTGGCACTGTCAGCAGCGCTGCTGTTTACGTCACCGTTACAGGCCGCTGTGTCAGATCAGGCAATGACAATTGCGCAGGACACCATCATTGTCGACGGACATATTGATGTTCCTTATCGTGTTAATGAAAAGTGGGTAGACGTGACAAACGCGACGGAGGATGGCGATTTTGATTACCCCCGCGCTAAAGCGGGCGGACTGAACGCGCCCTTTATGTCAATTTATGTACCGGCCAGTCTCGACAACTCGCCAGCCTCAACCCAGCTCGCACATACCCTGATTGATTCGGTTGAAGCCATTGTTTCCCGAGCGCCGGATAAGTTTGCGATTGCCCGTTCGGTGGCAGATGTAAAAGCACAGTTTGAGAAAGGCCTGATTTCCCTGCCAATGGGCATGGAAAACGGTTCGCCCATTCAGGGCAGTCTGGATAATCTGAAAACCTTCTATGACCGCGGCATTCGCTACATCACGCTGGCCCATTCTCAGTCGAATCATATCTCCGACTCGTCCTACGATCTTCGTCGTCAGTGGAAAGGCCTGAGTCCGTTTGGTAAACAGCTGGTTACAGAGATGAACAACATCGGCATGCTAATCGACATATCACATGTGTCTGATGATGCGTTTTATCAGGTGATTGCACTGACCAAAACCCCGGTCATCGCGTCTCACTCCTCGTTACGGCGGTTTACCCCGGGTTTCGAGCGCAACATGAATGACGACATGCTCAAAGCACTCGCGGATAACGGCGGCGTGATCATGATTAACTTTGGCTCAGGGTTTGTCAGTCGTGAAGCACGCGAGTGGCGCAACGGGCTCACCCAGGCCCGCAACGCGTTTATCAAAAAAAACGGGGATGATGAAAAGGCACTTGAGGCATTTGAAAAGCAGTACCGTGAAACCAACCCTTACCCCTATTCCAGCCTGAGCCAGGTGCTTGATCATATCGATCATGTGGTCGAGGTCGCAGGCATCGACCATGTCGGTATTGGTTCGGATTTTGACGGTGTCGGCGATTCACTGCCAACCGGACTGAAAGACGTATCGGCTTTCCCGAACCTGGTGCAGGGTTTGCTGGACAGAGGCTATCAGCGTAACGACATTGAAAAGATCCTGAGCGGCAACGTATTACGCGTATGGTCGCAGGTTGAGGCATACGCAGACGCTCACTAAGGTTCGGCGTCGGCAGCCAGCATACGCTGGTTGCCCGTGTGTTACAGGTTACTGTCCAGAAAACTCTGCAACATCATGATCATCTGCCCGAACAGGGGGTTAGCCTGGGGCATCGCGCAGGGTTCCGATGTATTGTACAGCGACTTATTCAGCCCCATGTCATGCAACAAAAGCGTATTTACCACCAGGTCGGCATGACAAAGTGCATAGGATGCGTCAACAATAAACGACACATTGCGGCCTTCACTGTGGGCAAGCAGCGTCTCGACGCCATGCAGAGGGGTGGTGAAGTCTGCCGCTGAATGCGCCACAAACACCGGTACCGTTATCTGCTTCCCCTCTTCAAACTTCGCTCTGATCCCACTAATCATGTCCATCAGCTGCAGCCCGGCATAGCCAGCGACAGACGGGTATTTATAGGGGTTAGGGCCATGCGAGACATAGTCACCATCAACAAGCCGTGCCAGCCACTTTATTCCCCAAATTCCCGCCATGCCCTCGGCATTATCCGATAACGCCAGCGCACCGGAAAACAACAAAATACCGTCAATATCGTCAGGATGATTAAGGTAGTGGTTAACAACAAGCGTGCCACCCGCGGAAAAGCCACCGGCCACCACCTGGTCTGACAGTGAGGTCGCTATTGCCATGACATCGCTGACATGGGCCTGCCAGCGGGCTGCAAGCTCACTGTCTTTCATATCCTCATCGGCATCTCTGAGACCATGTCCTGGCAGCAAAGGCACTATCACGGTAAAGCCCTTGTCATGTAAAACCCGGGCAATTTCACGCAGATAAAAGGGAGAATCACTCAGCCCATGGACCAGCACGGCGACCCTGTCAGTGGCTTTACCGTGATGCAGGATAAACGGTGCATTGCCTTCATTACGTAACACGTCGGCACATACCGCTGTGCGGTTAAGGGAGGTTTTTGTGCAGCGTGTCAGTTGCCCGAACTCGGTCTCATAAAGTTGCCTGAATGCCGATTCTGCCTCTGACAGCGTAGCGGCCAATAACGACGATGGAAGCAACAGGAAACACAGGCTGACCAGGGTAATAATTCGCACAACGACACCTCTTTAAAACATAGCGACCGACTGCGAAACGAACTTTCGCACCAGGCGCGATCATAAAGAAAGCGGTCCGGTTGTGCCAGAGCCAGTCGTGATTCATGCCTCCCTGACAAAACGTATGAATTTTCATCCGTTAATATTATTCCCGATGCCGACACCCCGATGACGGATTACTAGGATGAAGTGGTGGTGATGCTCTCCGGGTAGCCAGTCTCCCGCTGCAACCGGCAGACATGACAACATGAGAAGGAAAATTCAATTCGTCCATAAACCAGCGTGAAAGCATGGTCTGTGGGCCACCGGTGGTGATGCCTCATCACCACGGTATTTTTTCCTTTTGTGTGCTTTTATCAACAACGACCGGTAACCCGGATTATGGACAGTGAGAGGTTGAGGACGGCATTATGATTATTCTTGTTGGTGGAGAAAAAGGCGGCAGCGGAAAAAGCTGTCTGGCACAAAACATCGCCGTTTATCTGCGCACCGAAAGGCAGGCTTCGGTACTGATGGTTGACTGCGATCCTCAGCGCACGACCTCAGACTGGATCCAGGAACGCAAAAGTAACGAGGCGCTCCCCGACATAAACTGTGTTCAGCTCTATGGAAAAATTCGTAATGAGCTGCTCAGCCTCCGGCAGTATTACGATTATGTGGTGATTGACTGCGGCGGTCAGGACAACCTGGCGTTACGCTCGTCAATGGCGGTGGCCGACCATATCCTCATCCCCCTGCGCCCCAAACGCCGCGATCTGAAAACGGTTGGCCACATGGAAGACATCCTGTCGACCTGCAAAATGGTCAACCCGGGCATGAATGCCGCCTTTGTTATCACCCAGTGTCCTTCTCTGCCCAGTCTGGCGAATCGGATCCTGGAAGCCAAAGAAGTCTGCCGTTCCTTCGACATTCCCGTTCTCAATTCCGTGACATTCAGCCGTAACATGTACGATGACTCGGAAGAGTCCGGCCAGTCGGTGATAGAAAGTGAGCCGGACGGTAAGGCCGCGCTTGAGATCCGCAGTATTATCGAAGAACTGCTCGCCAGAGGTAAGGGAGAGTCTTATGAGCCTGCTGAGTCTCAGAAAATCCACGCCGTCAGTTAGCGCACGCCGGGTTTCTGTCGACACATTTATTGATGATGCGCTGCGCTATGCGACGGGGCAGACGCAGCGTCCACCCTGCACGCAGTCCGCTATCGGCCAGGCACTGCCAGCGCGCGAACACCATTGCGCCGATGCAACATCAGCGATGCGCAGGGCAACCTTTACTCTCAGCGATGACACCATTCGGGCGTTGACATCGTTGTCCGAACAAACCGGTATATCACGGTCACGACTGATTCGGATTTGGGTCAGTGAGCAACAAGGCAGGGACTGTGAAAACCTTCTGCATGCGTCGGTACCATAACGTCACCACTGGCCGCTGGCCGCTTTTCGGCGTCAGAGTCATGCTATCTCCTGGCATGGGCGTGCTTTGTTTTTTGCTCTGCATCAGCCTGCCTGCTTACGTCACAGCACAGGACGTGTCCGGCGACGCCCTTACCACGCAACAGCACAGCACCTACCAGCTCATTATCGGACAGCGACAAAAGGGTGATCTGAATACCGCGAAAGCCACCGCTATCAGACTGCTGGAGGAGGCTCGTCAGGATGACAACCCGGTCGCGATGGCAATTGCCTACGAGCAATTGGGCCAGATACTGGATGAGCAAAATCTCTATGAGCAGGCGTTTCTTGCTTACAACAACGCGCTGGCACAATACACTCAGCTACAACAATTGCCACAACTTACCCGGGTGCTCGCGAGTATTGGCGAGAACTACCGCTATCGCGGACGATATCAGCAGGCCTTTGACTATCTGCGTCGCGCAAAAGATCTGTATATCTCACTCGACGATGATGTTGGGATGGCGCGTCAGACCATGGCTATCGGGCTGGTGTATAAAGCAGTTGGTCAGTATGACAATGCACTTCAGTCACTCAGGGACGCATTGGATATTCTGCGCGAAAATGGCCAAGTTGGCGCTATCAGTCGCTG
The DNA here is from genome assembly GCF_040812025.1 of Alteromonas nitratireducens. Taxonomy (NCBI): domain Bacteria; kingdom Pseudomonadati; phylum Pseudomonadota; class Gammaproteobacteria; order Alteromonadales; family Alteromonadaceae; genus Alteromonas; species Alteromonas nitratireducens. The sequence goes on along the minus strand of NZ_JBFNPK010000002.1, from coordinate 210,867 downwards.
CCTGTCACACATTGGCGATATCTATATGGAAATCGGTGATGATGAAAGCGCCCTGGTCATTCTGAATGATGCGCTTGCGATTAATCAGCAGGCTGCATTTACTGCCCAGACCGCGAAAACCAATCGCAAGCTCGGTGAACTCTATCTTCAGATGCAGCGTTACAGCGAGGCAAAATCCCACCTTGAGAAGGCCATCTCGCAGTTTTCCAGACTGGATGCGACGCTGGATAAAGAACAGGCCAACGTGGTGCTGGCCAGACTGGAACTGGCAACCGGCGATGCGGATGCGGGCTTAAACCGGCTGAACCAGGCGCTTATCAACGTACGTAAGACCGGCGAACCTCCACTTGTAACCCATATCCACCTGGCCATTGCTCAGTCATACCTGTCGCTGAACGATCCGGATACGGCGATATCACATGCGCGAGCCGGATTAACACAGGCGTCAGACAGGCAGGAACTGGGCGTACAACTGCAACTGCTGAGCGTGCTGGTAGATGCCTTTAAACAACGTGGGCAATACGCACTGGCCCTTTACGCCCTCGAACAACGTGTCGCGGTCCAGCGCGAAATAGAGACCAGCAATCATGCGATGTCGCTGCAGGATATCCAGACTGAAATTGAACTTAGCCGTCAGGCGACATCAATTGAAATGCTCAAAAAAGATCGGGCGATCTCACTGGCAAAAGCCAGAGAACGTAACCTGCAGACCTCTATGCTGCTTGGCGGCGCAATTGCATTTCTACTGGTGTTGTTTTTGTTATGGAGCCGCTTTAAGGAACGCCAGTTGACAATCACACTGCAGCGTGAAGTCAACCGCCGCACACTGGAACTCAAAACCAAGAACGAGGAACTCGAACAGGCCTATCATTCACTTGAGAAAGCCAGCCTGCGTGATCCCTTAACCGGCCTGTTTAACCGCCATTACCTGGAATCCCAGTTACCGGGTGAAATCAAGCGTTGCCAGCATACGTACGCACTGGATAAGGACCACGCCGGCGATGCCGACCTTCTCTGTTTTTTAATTGATATTGACCATTTTAAAGCGATTAACGATACCTACGGACACCTGGCTGGCGATCGCTTTCTGGTGCAGTTCGCCGACATTATTCGCGGCGTTTTTCGACAGCATGACTTGATGATCCGTTGGGGTGGTGAGGAGTTTCTGGTCATTTGCCGCCATGGACAACGCGGTACCATGCAAACCCTGGCGAGGCGTCTTCTGAGCGAAGTCAGGGCATGTACCTTTGATCTTGGTGACAACAGACATTGCAAAGCGACCTGCAGCATCGGTCTGGCACCGTTGCCGCTTGACCGGCATTACCCTTTTGAGCATGACTGGAACGCAGTATTTTCGGTGATCGATTTTTGCCTCTATGCCGCCAAATCGTCCGGGCGCGATAACTATGTCGGCCTTACCGATATCGACACCCAGGGCGAGGCGATTGGCGCTAACACCAGACTGTCCGCTATGCTGAAGCGCCAGGCAATGGTCGTCACCTCACTGAATAATCTGGCTGGCATTCACTGGCCTGATGAAGATAGCAATAATAAGACACAGGGAGAAACGCATGTTTAAACGCCAGTGCGCCTGCGGCGCGGTAACTGTCTGGATAGAAGATACTCATTGCAGCACCTTATGCCATCACGGAGCGTCGTCAGACATGCGCCCATTGTCTGACGTTACCATTGCCGAACAGGCTACCTTTGTGCTTTATGCGGACAGCCAGGCGTTGACAGTGGATGCTGATATCGGTGAACTGCACTGTCTGGATGGGGCGCCCGGCGAGCGTTATGTTATCTGCAGCCAGTGTGCTGATCCGCTGTATACGCTTGACGACGCTGGCACGGCCAGCCTGACCGCACGCTTTTATGGACACAACACACTGACCACGCAAACCCGAACGGCCTGCGCGGCACTGTGACAGAGGCATTACGCCCCTGTCTTGATATCCTCAAGATGATACTTATCGATGAGTGAATAAAGCGTAGGTCGGGTTACACCCAGTAATTCTGCCGTTTTGGAGATGTTTTTCTCTGCAGTAATAAACGCCTTACGGATAGCCCGGCTCTCGGCCAGTTCCCTGACTTCCCGCAGGTTGAACGTTTCCGGTTCGTCACTTGCTTCTACTTCACGCAGGCCAAGGTCATCAGCCTGCACTACCGTCCCCTCCGCCATGATCACAGCCGATTTCAGTTTGTTCTGCATCTCGCGGATGTTACCCGGCCAGTTATGTGCAAGCATCGCGCGTACCGCCCCTTCAGAGAAGGTTTTCACCTTGGCGTTGAACTCTTCGCGATACATATTCAAAAAGGTTTTGGCCAGCAGGATGATGTCCTGGTCGCGCTCACGCAGTGGCGGGATATGAATAGGGATCTCACCAATCCGGTAGTAGAGGTCTTCCCGGAACGTTTCACTGGCTACCATATCCTGCAGGTTCCTGTGCGTCGCACAAATCACGCGGATATCCACCGGAATTTCTGTGCGGCCACCAACGCGCTCTATCACGCGCTCCTGTAAAAATCGCAGCATCTTGGCCTGAAGTCCAATCGGCATGTCACCAATTTCATCGAGAAACAGCGTGCCTCCCTGTGCTGTTTCAATTTTACCCAGCGTGGTTTTGTTGGCCCCGGTGAATGCGCCTTTTTCGTAGCCGAATAATTCACTTTCCAGCAGGTTTTCCGGAATAGAGGCACAGTTGATAGCCACAAAAGGCTTGTCTTTACGGGGACTGTGTTCATGAATGCTGCGAGCAAAAACCTCTTTACCCGTGCCACTCTCTCCCAGCAACAGCGTGCTGATATCGGTACCGGCAATTTTTTCTGCTCTGCGCACAACCGCCTGGATGGCCTCACTGTTACCGACAATGCGTGCCATGCCCGAACGACGTTTCGCCAGAATGCGGTTTTCATGTTCCAGTTGCGCCAGGTTTTGCGCGCGCTGAACCAGCAGTTTGATGGTATCGGAGTCAATCGGCTTCTGGTAGAAGTCGTAGGCCCCCATTTCTATCGCTTTGAGCGCATTCTGTTTGTCGTTATTGCCGGTAACCACTATCACCTTGGTATTTGGCGCCAGCGACAAAATTTCTTCCAGCGTTGCCAGCCCCTCAGACGCATTGGCAGGATCCGGCGGCAACCCAAGATCCAGGGTCACCACCCGGGGTTCGTGACGGCGCAGTTGCGCAATTGCGGAGGTGCGATCATCGGCAAATGCCAGTTCAAAATCTGTCAGGCTCCACTTCAGCTGCTTCTGAATACCCAAATCATCATCAATGATGAGTACTGTATCGGTCATTGTCCCCGTCCTTACTACCCGTGATACAGGTTATTATTATGATTAATCGAGGGGAAAAGCCAGCGTAAAACAGCTGCCCTTACCCGGTTGACTCTGAACACTGAGCTTACCACCAATTGATGTCATGTAATTCTTGGCATCGTAAGCGCCTATGCCCATCCCCGCATTGCCCTTCGTGGTATCGAACGGTGTAAACAGGCGTTGTTCAATAAACGTTTCATCCATTCCGCAGCCGGTATCCTCAATCAGCACCAGCTGGCGGTTATGCACGTGATCTTTCATCAGTACAATTTCGACGCTGCCGTCGTCCGGCGTTGCCTGCTGTGCGTTGCTGATAAGGTGATACAGCACATTAGACAGTTTTTCGGGGTCGACCACCACTTCAGACTCTTCGACCAGATGGACAACCGGCGCGGGCTTATACTGCTGACAGCGGGTTTCGATAACTTTCCGGGCAAGCACGGACAACAGGTATGCCGCATCCTCGCCCCGCTCTTCCATATTTTTGTCACTCAGCTGGCGTAGCATCTTGTCCATCCGGGCCTTGGTGTGACGCAGCGTTTCGAAGGTGTCGTCGATAAATTCAGGATTGTCTTTGTGCTGCTCGGCATTGGCCAGAATCAGATCAATCTGTGCAAGCACGTTCTTCAGATCATGCAGTACGAAGGCGGACATTCTGCTGAACGCCGCAAACTGCGCATTTTCCGCAACCGCCTCAGCCGCTTCATGGTGAAAAATAAAATTCCCTACCTGATCGCGTACGGCATTCAGGTAATCGCGCACTTCCCAGTCCAGTTTCACATGTTCTGCACCAGCGGCGGCCAGCAACGCCAGTCCCCAGATTTTTTCATTCTGAAACAGCGGAATAACCAACTGGAATTCACAGCGTTTGAGTGCATCGCGATTAAGCTGAAGCCCGTTGTAGTTAAACGGGGTTATCTGGTACTCATCGATATCGACGAGCCAGCCCGTCTTCTGGCAGTACGCAGTCAGGTCTCCGAGCACGGCCTCTTCATCGTCATTAAGTGGTGATGCCTGCTCACGTGCCACCAGTTCAGCGTCATCGTTCACCATTTTTATAAGGCGGCCCGACTTGTAGTTTACAGCGCCTAACATACCGTTCAGCGCACACCGGTAGACGGTCGCATCATCGCTGCTGGTCAGCGACAGGGCTTTGGTCAGCTTGACCCATTCCACCCGGTAATCATACTGGTTGGCAAAAAAATGTTTGGTGATAAACACCTTACAACGGGTTCTGAACGCATTCGACAAAAACAGTGTTGCCAGCAGCGCCAGCGACAGCACCACCAGAATAATCTGTACCGTTGCGCCCCAACTCCCTTCTGTCAGATTAACGGCGTAACCGACAACGGCCATCAGAAACAGGTAGCCGCCGGCCACCAGCAGCAGCGAGCTGTGCAACACCACGTCCCGTGAAATAAAAATATCCACGCCCCAGTGTTTAATTCGCCGTATTGCCATTACCAGCAGTGGCATCATGGCGACATAAATATAGCCCCGCGCCGCAATATAAAGTGGCGGAACCTGACTGACCATGGTGGCATTGGCGTAAGTGACAAATTCAAAAAGATGGGTCGCCCCAAGATAGAGGACCAGCGGTTTATAGGGCCACTGATTTTCCCCTGCCTGGCGATACAGCACCTCAAGCAGAATGAGTACTTCCAGTGCGAGCACGGTCTGGAACAGAAAGCGCCAGGTGTTATCGAGCGCAACAAACTGTGGCAACAGGAGTGCAATAACCGGGGGGAGCAGGATCATGACCGTCGCGGGACGTCGCAATACCTGCCAGATATCCTGGAAATCGTCCTTGAGACAGCTGGCAATAAACAACAGCCAGATAAGTTGTTTCGACGCGTCCAGTATCAGCAAGCGGTCTACAGTCAGCGAGCCGAACAGCGCATTAATGAGCCCTAACGACCATGCCAGCGTAGCCAGGGTGGCAAGCAACAGCAGGTGTTTTGCCAGCCCGGCCTTGCGGACCGTAAACAGCAGCAGTAATAAAACCAGGTAGGCAACACTGTTTAGTCCATATCCGATATCTGAAATCATAACATCCTGCTACCTACTGCCTGTTGCTGTTGCCCGTCCGGTAATTAGCGCTTTTTAAGGATCAGTGAACCTATCGAATACCCGGCGCCAAACGAGCACAATACGCCAATATCTCCGGCTTTCAGATCAGTATGATGTTTGCCGAATGCAATGACAGAGCCTGCTGATGCGGTGTTGGCAAATTCATCCAGTACAATAGGCGCTTCCTCTGCGCTGGCCTCACGTCCAAGCAGGCGCTTGCAAATCAGGGTATTCATATTAATGTTGGCCTGATGCAACCACCAGCGCGTCACGTCCGCCGGCGTCATATTGTGGCGGGCCAGATGCTGCTCAAGGTGATCTGCGGCCATTGGGCACACTTCCTTGAATACCTTTCGGCCTGCCTGATGAAACAGCTTGTCAGGCCCGTAAGGATCGACATCCTCGGCACGTGTCATATACCCGAAATTAGACCGGATGTTATTCGAAAACTTGGTCAGCGCCTTGGTGCTCAGCACATCATACATGTGTGCCGATGAGGCGGTTTCAGCCTGTTCGAGAACCGTCGCAGTGGCCACGTCGCCAAAGATGAAGTGACTGTCTCTGTCGGCATAATTGATTTGTGGCGAGACCAGTTCCGGATTGATTACCAGCACGCAGCCGGCATTGCCCGCTGCAATCATTTCATAGGCACGGTGCATACCGAAGGTAGCCGCTGAACACGCTACCAGCATATCGAAGCCAAAGCCGTCGATACCCAGCGCTTCCTGTACCTCAATGGCGATGGCCGGATACGCCCGCTGGGTATAAGCACAGGACACAATCACCGCATCCACATCGGCGGGTGACTTGTTCGCCGCAGCAAGTGCCAGTTTGGCTGCCTCGACCGCTATTTCAGCCTGATGGGAGAGTTCATCGTCATCACGCGGCGCAATCTTCGGACGCATACGTTCAACGTCGAGTGCCCCCTCTTTCTGATAAATATAGCGCTGCCTGATACCCGAAGCCTTTTCAATAAATTCGGCACTACTGTGCGGCATCGCTTCAACAGTCCCGGCCTCAATGTCAGCCTGGTGTTTTGCATTGAATGCGTCCGCATACCGGTTGTAGCTGTCAACCAGCTCTTCGTTGGTAATACTGTGTTCGGGGTGCCATACACCCACTCCGCTTATCACGATTTGTTGCGACATCTCAGTACTCTTTATCTGTAGTTGCAGACCCCGCTACCATCGACCCGCCAGTAGTCTGGAAGGCGCAGTGGTCCGGGCGGCTGTATGCACATGTCCTGACTGAAAAAAAGCAGAAAAATAATGAAGACAAGGGCATACAGAAGTTTGCCCTAGCTTAGCGCGTTGTCGGCAAAAAGTCATGAAACAAAAACGGCGCCAATGAGGCGCCGTTTTGTCTTTTCATACTGTCTTAGTTTGGCGTAATCTGCCAGACACTGACCGTGCCGCTGACTTCATTGCCTACCAGTAACAGCGGGCTGCCGGTCGGGCTGTCTTCAGCACTGACAAACACCAGGCTTTCCGGGGCCAAATCACCAATCACATCACTCACCGTCAGGCCATCGGTCAGGTCACGGTTAATCACGTAATCGGCAAACTGGACGTCATACGGGTTGGTCACGTCATAGACAAAGATTCCGCCCATACGCTCGGTGCCAATAAAGGCATACGTACGATCACCAATCTGACCGACTGTCAGCGCCTCTGGCTCAGGACCTTTGTTCTCAGACCGTGAGTCGCCGGCATTCTCGTCATCGCCGTTGTTAAACTGCGCGCCATGCACCGACGCAGTGATGCGTTCAAGGTCATCACCCGAATCATAAACCACCAGACCATTCTGATCCCAAATGGTGAATGAGCGTGCACCATAGCTGTATGCCGCGTCGTATTCACCGTCGCCATCGGCATCTCCCATGGCCACAGTAACGCGCAGTTCATCGGCTTCACCGCCGGCCTGCAAAGTTTCCAATGCAGAGCCTGCCTCAGCAGTCAGATCTGCTATGGTGACCTCGTCAGTGTATGCCAGACAGCCGTCATCCGCGTCATAGTCCTGTCCGCCTGCAGCAGTACAGGCAGCCTCATCGGCAACGTCAAAGAAATACTCGCGGGCATCACCCTCATTGGCAGTCACCAGGAAGGTGGCACCTTTCCAGCTGTAGTTGGCAATAGTATCCGGCATGTAGACCCCGTACAGGCCATCATACTGACCAAAGCTGACCGCGTCGTTTTCCTGAACATCAATGTTCAGACCAGACCAGTTTTTAACCCCCAACCCAATGACCTCAACCGTCATTTCTTCCAGGTCAACTACGGCAACACCGTTATTTTCCTGCAACGTGACGTAAGCAAGGTCATTCTGCGCAGTAATGTATTCTGGCTCGAGATCCTGAGCAACGGTCGACGCAATAAGGTTACCGTTAATTGTGCGGCCATTCGGGTTAGGGAACATCATACCCTGCGCCATCAGCTCTGCTTCCATGCCATTGTAGGCAGTGAAGTCCAGAATTGTCGCGGTTTCTTCGGGTTCGTTGTTGGCAAGAATATTGATCACGGCAATGGAGCCTTCCGGATCAACACTGTAGTCGTTATTGGGCTCACCTTCGTTCGCCACCAGTACCTTTCCGCCGTCCGGCGTGAAGGTCACCATATCCGGTAATGCACCAACTTCAACAGCATCCAGAAATGCTGGCGCACTGTTTTCCAGCCCGTTATAGAAAAGCACATAGCCATTATCTGTCTTGGTTGCAGCCGGTACCGCAACCGCCATCAGGTTACCGCTAATGGCAATGCTGGTCAGTCCGCCCAGTGCAACACCATCGATATCCGCAGGAATATCTACCGACGCCACGGTCAGTGATACCTGGTTAATCGGATCCTCCATGACGTCTCCGCTAATGCCGTCAGCCGCAATCACAGCAATCGTGTTTGATGCGCTGTTCGTTGCGTAAATAGTTTGTGTTTCTGCGTGATACTGCACGATTTCAGCGGCGCCCTGGCTTCCCAGGAAAGCGCGGCCAACAATATCCATTGTTACGCCCAGCGATGCGTCCTGACCATCAGCGCCAGCCTGACCGTCTGCACCATCCTGACCAGCTTCACCCTGCGGTCCCTGTGCACCCTGTTCGCCTGTTGCACCGTCATCACCATCCAGTCCACAACCTGACATCGCTGCGGAAACCAGTAGGGCAAGAAGTCCGTATTTAAATTTGCTTGAGGTGACCATGTATGTTCCCTTCTTTTTTTTGATTTTTAATTCTTATTGGTTCAGGCGAGCTAAACCACTGGCAGAACAACGCAATACTGCTAAGCGCCGGAGTTGCCGCTTAAATGTAAAGCCAGTGTATGACACATTTATTAAAATAGTAAAGACGAAAATCTGAACATTCCCCGCGCCGCCAGCATGCGCAACTTGGCTGTTCCCGCTATAGGCTATAGACTAAACAGGCCGTTTCCGTTCTGCGCCCGCCCAACCTCTGTCGCCGGCGTTGTTGAACAGGGTTTGCGTTATTACGGCATTTCATCATCAATCAGGAAGACACTATGACATCATTGCTTAAACACGCGCTGACCGCCGCACTTTCACTGACACTGGTAGCCTGTGCCACTTCACCGACCGGACGAAATCAGGTGCTGCTGTTCTCAGAGGCGCAACTGTCAGAGATGGGCGCCCAGGCGTTCACCAGCATGAAAGAAGAACTGAAAGTTTCTGATAGGAAAGTACAGAACGATTATGTCCAGTGCGTCGCCGCTGCCATTGTCAAACATGTCCCACAATCTGTCTTCGGCGGCCAGTGGGAAGTGGTGGTATTTGACGATGAACAGGTCAATGCGTTTGCCCTGCCCGGCGGTAAAATCGGTGTCTACACAGGTCTGCTGAATGTTGCCAAAAATCAGCATCAGCTGGCGGCGGTGATTGGACACGAAGTCGGGCACGTGATTGCTGAACATGGCAATGAGAGAATGTCTCAGTCAACACTGATCAATATGGGTACGCAGGCGGTAGGTCAGATTCTTGCCGCCAATGAAGTTGGACAAAGCGGCACCATTATGGCGGCCATCGGCCTGGGTGTGCAGGTCGGGGTTCAGTTACCCTTCAGTCGCACCCATGAATCAGAGGCGGATCTGATTGGACTGAAGCTGATGGCCCAGTCAGGCTTTGACCCGCGCCAGTCAGTCGATTTATGGAAAAACATGGAAGCCGCCAGCAATGGGCAGCGCCCGGTAGAGTTGCTGTCGACTCACCCCTCACCGCAGACTCGCATTCAGGACTTGTCGGCAAACATGTCAGAGGCGATGAAAACCTATAGCGCCACCAAACAGCGTCCAAACTGCCAGCAATAAGACCGACCTTACTGACTGGCCGGACACAAAAAAGCCCGCATTGATGCGGGCTTTTTTTTGCGGCCGATATCAGCCGTTTTGTTCCTGTTTATGCACATGCACATCCATCTGCGGATAAGGAATCGTGATGTTTTCCTCATCGAAGCGCAGTTTAACCGCTTCGGTGAAGTCCAGCTTTAAGGCCAGAAAATCTGAGGTTTTCACCCACGGCCTGACCGTAAAGTTAACACTGCTGTCACCCAGTTCAGCCACACCAACCAGTGGCGCAGGATCGTCAAGCACGCGCTCATCCTTCTCGCACAACTCCATCAGGATAGCTTTTGCTTTGCGGATATCATCGTCATACGAAATACCAAAGACCATGTCGCAGCGGCGAGTTTCGCGGGCTGACCAGTTAGTGATGTTGTCACTGTAGATTTTGCCGTTTGGAATAATGATTTCTTTGTTATCCACCGAGGTAAAGGTAGACGTAAAGATACCGATGTTTCTGACCGTTCCGGCGGTACCCGCGGCTTCTACATAGTCACCCGCTTTAAATGGTTTAAACACCAGCAGCATGACGCCAGCAGCAAAGTTTTTCAGTGAATCCTGCAGCGACAGACCGATGGCAAGACCGGCAGCACCAAGAATGGCAACCAACGAGGTGGTATCGACGCCTAACTGGTCCAGCGAGGCGACAATCACGAACAGCATCAGGATAGCGCCAATGATTGATTCGAGGAAATCTATCAGCATCTGATCGTACTTCGAGCGCCCCATGACTTTGGTAAATATCGACAACAGGACACGAACGACTATTCTACCGATAACAAAAATCAGTATCGCCGTCGCAATATTAATGCCCCATGGAATACCGTAATCGTTGATATAGCGTTCGATGTCGCTGGTGCTGAGTAAAGAGAGTTGTTCTTCCATTATGCAATTCCTAATCGCTGTTCGCAGGTTTAAGACACAGTTAAAAGTATCAGGCTTTCCGGATACACCCAAGTTTTTACTGGTACAACAGCAGGATAGAGTCACATGAGTCAGTCCCCACGCTACCGGACCACCATCGCGAGGTCATCTCGCTTTCAGTCCGTTCCATCTCTTTTGTTACCCGACACGCTTCATCCGAAAGCCAGTAATTTTTGTCACAGTGTCATGGAATTGTCACCCTTTTTAGTTAGCATTTTACTGTCCTGAACAGATGATTATTTTTTTACTGTTTAACGTATTGAAAAGCGTAAATAAATAGCATTCATGCTGTCCTGGGCACAGGTTTTAACTGGCGAAACGTTCAGTTTCAACTAGTATTAATGGTCTCCCGACGCGGTAATACAGACATGCTGATTCACTGCTCACCAGCCATGTGTTCACCGGCACATTACTGCGTGGCGTGGACAGGTTCTGTCCGGGCAGGTTGCATTGACGCAACGACGAACACCAAGGGAAGTAAAAGACTTTAACGTAGTCTGCGATTTTTAAAGGAATAGAAAATGTTATTCATCACAGTGCTTTTTGTTATCGTACTTCTGTTACTGGCCTATTCATTATCAGGCGACAAGGGACAGAATACCGTACACGCAAGACGCCAGACTCAGGGGACGGTTGCATCTCCCCATGTCCAAAACAAACCAGCAAAAACGGCCAGCAGTCTTCTTCAGGCCAATCAGCAGTTTTAAATTTTGAGCGCGGGTGTTTGCACCCGCTGCCTTTCACCCGTTATCATCAGCATCATGTTTGTTATATGAGCCGTATTGATGCGAATCCCTCGTATATTCCATCCCGCAAATATTCCACTGGATACGCCCTTTTTACTCAGTGATGATGCCGCTCACCATGTGGCCACGGTACTGCGTCTGAAGGCCGGTCATCCGATCGTCCTGTTTAATGGGGATGGTAATGAATACAGCGGGTCGATCAGCGACGTTGCCCGTCGTCAGGTGACGGTAGAGGCTGACGCCTGCCTGTCACTGCAGAAAGAATCGCCACTGCCGTTACATCTCGGGCAAGGCGTGTCAAAGGGTGACCGCATGGACACCGTACTGCAAAAGAGTGTCGAATTAGGCGTCACAGAAATCACCCCGCTGCTGACAGAACGTTGTGCCGTAAAACTGGACGAAAAACGCTGGGAGAAAAAGCGCCAGCAATGGCAAAAAATTATCATTGGTGCCTGCGAGCAGTCGGGCCGAAACCGCCTGCCAATCCTGCATGCACCGATAGCCCTGAATCAGTGGCTGGCCGAGTCTACGTTGTCTACACGACTGGTTCTGGCGCCCGGCGCCCAGCAGTCACTGTCATCACAGCGTTACAATACTCACGGTTACCGCCTGCTTATCGGGCCTGAAGGCGGGCTTTCTGATGCTGAAATACATCAGGCCGCAGAGGCCGGTTTTAACAGCGTAGGACTGGGTCCACGCATTCTCAGAACAGAAACAGCCGCCATAAGCGCCATCAGCATTTTGCAGGCCGTACACGGCGATTTATAACACTACGAAGAACAACCTGGTGGCCGGCGTTTTTCTGACACCATTGAAAATGACCGGCAAACCACCACATTATTGCTATACGCGGGGCGGTTTTCAGTACGCTCCTTATCACCAGTCACTTTATTGAGAGAACCTGAACATGCACTACTCACTCGGCGTGGTAATGGATCCGATTGCGGCCATCAAGCCCCATAAAGACACCAGCTTTGCAATGATGCTTGAAGCGCAGCGCCGGGGCGCGGAATTGTTGTATTTTGAATTAGGCGATCTCTATATCGACAATGGTAAGGCCATGGGGGTCGCGCGTCCTGTGTCAGTTACCGACACCGACAAAGACTTTTATTCGCTGGGTGAAGCCCGGCATGTTGAACTGGGCAGTGTCGATGTGCTGCTGATGCGCAAAGACCCGCCATTTGACAGTCAGTTTCTTTACGCAACCCACATTCTGTCACTTGCAAAAGATGATGGCGCGCTGGTGGTTAACCACCCCAGAGCCTTGCGTGACTTTAATGAGAAGCTGTTTACGTCGTACTTCCCGGAGCATATCCCTGACACGCTGGTTACCAGCAAGGCCTCGCTGGTACGTGAATTCCACGCCCGGCATAAAAATGTCATCTGTAAGCCGCTTGACGGCATGGGCGGGGCCTCTATTTTTCATGTCAGAGAAGACGGCGCCAACCTGGGCGTAATTATTGAAACACTGACCGATCACGGGAAGCGATTCATGATGGTACAGCGGTACCTGCCTGAGATTAAGGACGGTGATAAGCGCGTTCTGATCGTCGACGGCGAGGTCGTGCCCTACTGTCTTGCACGTTTACCGTCAAAAGGTGAGTCGCGGGGTAATCTGGCGGCAGGGGGTACCGGCCGTCCGCAACCAGCCAGTGACAGTGATATCGCGCTGGCACAGGCTATCGCGCCCATGCTGAAGGCGCACGACATTCTGTTTGTTGGTCTGGATGTGATTGGCGATAAAATCACAGAGATAAACATTACCAGCCCAACCTGCGTAAGAGAGATTGAGGCGCAGTATGACATTAACATCATGGCCATACTGTTCGACGCCATAGAGCGTCGGCTGGCAACACGTTCAGCATCGCCAGCCGGCCCACAGTAAATTACACTGAGGACGTTATGACCGAGGTAAAAAGCCTGCAAAATCATTTTCTCATTGCGATGCCGTCGCTCGATGATCCGTACTTTTCACGTTCGCTCACCTATATTTGCGAACACAATGCCGATGGTGCCATGGGACTGGTTGTCAACCAGCCTTCCACCATGAATCTGAAGCAACTGCTTGAACAAACCGATAAGTCGCTGGACGTCAGCGATGAACATGGAGAGCAAATTATTCTTGCCGGCGGACCGGTCAACCAGGATCGCGGTTTTGTGTTGCATACCGGCAACGATAAATGGGCTTCCAGTCTGACACTGGCACCGAACATTCAGGTCACCACATCCCGTGACATCCTGACCGCCATTGGCAAACAGGAAGGGCCCGAGGACGCGTTGATCGCACTCGGATATGCTGGCTGGACAGCGGGTCAGCTCGAACAGGAAATGCAGGACAACGCCTGGCTCACCATTGAAGCCGACGAGGACATCCTGTTTCGCACACCCATTCATAAAAAATGGCAGGCGGCCGTGAACAAGCTGGGTGTTGACGTGTGGCAACTGGCACCGGGAAGTGGACATGCCTGAGGCCGGCCATCGCCGGGTCCTGGCGTTTGATTTCGGGACCAAGAGTATTGGTATTGCGGTGGGTCAGGAAATTACCGGAACCGCCTCGCCGCTAGCGGCAATCAAAGCACGCGATGGTATTCCTGACTGGGACGAACTGGCCAGGGTATTTGAGGAATGGCAGCCTGATTTGGTTGTTGTTGGCCTGCCGTTAAACATGGACGGCACAGAGCAGGAGATGACACTCCGCGCCAGAAAGTTTGCCAACAGGCTTCATAATCGCTATCGCGTCCGGGTAGAAACCAGCGACGAGCGGCTAAGTACTGCCGATGCAAAAGCGATGCTGTTTGAACTGGGCGGGTATAAAAAACTGACGAAAGATAAGGTAGACAGTGTGTCTGCCTGCGTCATTTTTTCGAGCTGGATAGAGAGTCAGTACCAGTAACGGTCAGTGTTCGGCATGCGGTGCAACAGTACCGCACTGCCAGCAGGCCTCAAACGCAGCGCCGTTAACTTCGTTACAATGACAACACACCCAGTCATCACGATTCTGGCTACTGAGTTGCTGCTGCCAGCACGACAACAATGTGGTGGCGCGTTGCCACCATGATTCATCGACCAGCCAGACTTCTCGTTGCACATCCTGCCACGGCAATTCACCCACTGCCCCACCGGCAAATTCATTCTTCACAAGATAGGGGATCCCTGCCTCATCCAGCTCGGAGCGCAGGGACTGCAGTAAGAACGGATCATCTGCCGCGTACAGCTTTTTCATCGTGCCCGTTAGTCATCCATATCAATCGACACATTCGACAGCGTACCCAGATCACTGCCATCGTTTTTATCCAGCTTAACCATAAGCCGCAGGTCGTTGGGCGAATCGGCATGATGCAGAGCCTGATCAAGATCAATCCGGCCTTCTTTATAGAGGTCATAGAGCGCCATATCGAAGCTCTGCATACCCATTTCTTTGCCTTTTTTCATGGCCTCTTTCAGACCGCCTACTTCATTACGGCGGATCAGATCAGCCACCAGCGGCGAATTGAGCAAGATTTCAATTGCTGCAACCCGGCCACGGCCATCAACAGTGGGTACCAGTTGTTGGGCCACAATGGCCCGAATATTCATGCTGAGGTCAAAGCGGAGTTTGTCGTGCTGGTCTTTCGGCGCCAGGTGCATGATACGTTCAATGGCCTGGTTGGCGTTATTGGCGTGCAGGGTCGCAACGCACAGATGACCGGTGTCAGCGAAGGACATCGCGTACTCCATTGTCTCCATTGACCGGATCTCACCAATCAGGATAACGTCCGGTGCCTGACGTAATGAACTTTTCAGCGCATCGTCAAAAGACTGCGTATCAATACCCACTTCGCGCTGTGTCACAACGCAGTTCTGATGCTCATGCACAAATTCAATCGGGTCTTCAATTGTCAGAATGTGACCGTGAGAATGCTGATTGCGGTGACCAATCAGGGCCGCCAGCGAGGTAGATTTACCGGTACCGGTTCCGCCCACAAACAGCACCAGGCCGCGCTTGGACATAATGATGTCCTTGAGTACCGGCGGCAGGCCAAGTTCATCGGCCCGGGGAATTTGCGTGACAATCCGGCGAATGACCATGCCAGCCTGATCCCGCTGCCAGAACGCCGAGCAACGAAAGCGCCCGATACCGTCACGGGCAATCGCGAAGTTACATTCACGGGTCTCATGAAACTGGTGCATCTGGTCATTGTTCATCGCCTCGTGGACCAGACTCAGAGCGCCCTCGTCGTTCAGCCTTTCATCTGTCAGCGGCGTCAGCGTGCCATTGATCTTGGCGCTGACAGGAAAGCCTGCGGTAACAAAGAGGTCAGACGCGGACCGCTCTACCATCATTTGTAAAAAGTTATCCAGCATCGCGATGCTCCTTACATGCTATTCATGGCCTGCTTATCGAGTGATTTCGCCGCTGCATCTTCGCGGGTGATGACGCCCTGTGCCACCAGTCGCTGCAGGCACTGGTCCATGGTCTGCATTCCGTGAGCCTGACCGGTCTGGATGACCGAGTACATTTGCGGGACCTTGTCCTCACGAATCAGGTTACGAATTGCCGGAATACCGACCATAATTTCGTGGGCAGCAATCCGTCCGCCCCCCACTTTCTTGAGCAGGGTCTGGGAGATAACCGCGCGCAGTGACTCTGACAGCATTGAGCGCACCATGGCTTTTTCTTCCGCAGGGAACACATCAATAATACGGTCAATGGTTTTCGGTGCAGAGTTGGTGTGCAGGGTGCCAAATACCAGGTGACCGGTTTCCGCCGCCGAAATGGCCAGACGAATGGTTTCCAGGTCACGCAGCTCACCCACCAGGATCACATCGGGATCTTCACGCAGTGCAGAGCGCAGCGCGTTGTTGAAACTGTGCGTATCCCGGTGCACTTCACGCTGGTTAATCAGGCTCATCTTATTTTCGTGCACGAATTCGATCGGGTCTTCGATAGTCAGGATATGCTCACGCTTATGACTGTTGATATGGTCAATCATGGCCGCCAGCGTGGTACTTTTACCCGAGCCGGTTGCGCCGGTAACCAGCACAATTCCGGTTGGCTGCTTAATGATTTCTTTGAAAATGGTCGGAGCCCCCAGGTCATCCAGCGTCAGGATCTCGCTGGGGATAGTACGCAACACTGCGGCCGCACCACGGTTCTGGACAAAGGCATTCACACGGAATCGGGATAAATCTTTCACTTCAAAGGAAAAATCGGTTTCGAGGTTTTCCTCGTACTCTTTCCTTTGATTGTCGTTCATAATTTCATAAATCAGCGCATGAACCTGTTTATGGTCCAGAGGCGGAACGTTGAGTTTCCGCATATCACCATCCACCCGGATAATCGGGGGCAGTCCTGCTGATAAATGAAGGTCTGACGCCTTGTTTTTTACACTGAAAGCCAATAGTTCAGTAATATCCACAACCTGTTCTCCTAAACCAAGGTGAGTAATGCAAACAATAGCAGAAAGACTGACATCCGCCCACGCGCGAATCGACCAGGCCATTGTTGATGCCCATCGTCCACCAAATTCGGTGCAATTGCTAGCGGTGAGCAAGACCAAACCCGTATCCGATATTCGCCTTGCGTATGACGCGGGACACCGTTTATTTGGTGAAAATTACATTCAGGAAGGCGTTGAAAAGATTAAAGAACTCAGCGATCTGACGGACATCACCTGGCACATGATAGGACCCATACAGTCCAACAAAACCCGGCTGGTTGCCGAACACTTCGACTGGGTACAAAGCATAGACCGGGAAAAAATTGCCCGCCGCCTGAATGAACAGCGCCCTGACTCACTGCCACCACTTAACGTCTGTATTCAGGTGAACATCGACGATGAAAACAGTAAGTCGGGTGTCAGTCCTGACGAGCTTGACGCACTGGTATCGGCGGTGTCTGAAATGAAAAACCTCACATTACGCGGTCTGATGGCCATCCCTAAGGCTGATCCCACACCGCAGGAACAGACCGAATCGCTGTCTGCACTGGCGTCATTATTTGCGCGATACCATACAAAGCTGAGCAATTTTGATACCCTGTCCGTAGGTATGAGTGCAGACCTTGAACAGGCCATCCGCCATGGTTCCACCATGGTACGGGTGGGAACGGCCATTTTTGGCCAGCGCAACAAGCCCTAGGCACAGGTCAGCATTGTTTTTAGCAATATAGAAGGATACCCATGCAACAGAAAAAATTGGCATTCATTGGCGCCGGTAACATGAGCCGGAGCATCATCAGCGGACTCATTCATTCGGGCTATAACAAGGACCATATCCTTGCGAGCAACCCGTCAACGCCAAAGCTGGACGGCCTCGCCGCCGAGTTTGGTATTCAAACGACACAGTCCAACGACGAAGCCTGCCAGTTTGCTGATGCTATTGTCCTGGCGGTGAAACCCCAGATTATGGGTGACATGTGCAAGTCATTACGGGAAAACAATGACTTGTCGGGTAAACTGTTTTTAAGTATCGCCGCCGGTCTGCCTGTGTCCCGTCTACAGGAGATGCTCGGGGGCGACTACCCGGTAGTACGTATTATGCCAAACACCCCAAGCTTACTGGGCAAAGGCATGACAGGTCTGTACGCCGACAGCACCGTGTCTGATAACAATCGCCAGTATGTGGACGACGTTATGAACAGCGTCGGCGAGACGGTCTGGGTGGACAACGAGGACGATATTAACGGTGTGATTGCCGCTGCCGGCAGCAGCCCGGCGTATTTCTTCCTGTTCCTGCAGGCTATGCAGGAAGAAGCGATGAATATGGGCTTTGACAAGCAGCAGGCCAGACTGATGGTTCAGCAGGCAATGCTGGGCGCGGCCGAAATGGTCATTCATAATCAGGACCTGGAACTGAGTGAATTACGCGCACAGGTCACATCGAAAGGCGGAACGACAGCGGCTGCGGTGAATACACTGATTGATGAAGGTTTGTCTGATATTGTGTCTAAAGCCATGCGTGCTGCGGTGGCGCGGGCTGAAGAAATGGCCAAACAACTCTGATTATTACAGGACAATGCAGTAATGAACGCAACGTACTTCCTGGTTAGCACCCTTTTTGACCTCTATCTGATGGTGGTTATCTTACGGTTGTGGCTGCAAATGGTCAGAGCAGATTTTTATAATCCGCTCAGCCAGTTTATTGTCAAAGCCACCCATCCTCTGGTGGGCCCCATGCGGCGGGTGATCCCATCGGCGGGCCGTCTCGATACCGCAACCCTGCTGCTTGCATTGATTGTCGCGGGACTCAAACTCGTTACACTGTCGTTGCTGTTTGGCGGGGCGATCAACCCGGTTGCCGTCCTTATCCTGTCAGTGGTCAGTGTGATTAAAGAAACCCTGTCACTGATGTTCTGGGTACTGCTGCTACGCGCAATCATGAGCTGGATCTCGCAGGGACAATCTCCCATTGAGTACGCGCTGTATCAGTTAACCGAACCCTTTCTGTCGCCAATCAGACGCGTTATTCCTCCGATTGGCGGGCTGGATCTGTCGGTTCTGATTGCCATTATTGCGCTGCAGTTTCTGCAACTGCTGATTCAGGACACATTTGGGCTGTACTGACTTCGCCGGAGGACACGATGCTTATGAAACAAGGTCTGCTGCCATTGCTGTTTGCACTGGTGCTACTGCCGGCAGGCAGTGCCATGGCAGAACAAAAGAAAACCCTGGGAGACTGGGATGTGCATTACATTGTGCTCAATACCCCCTTTCTGACCCCGGACGTAGCCAAAAGTTACGGTATTGTGCGCAGTAAGTTTAATGCCCTGGTCAATATCTCGGTACTTGATAAAGACACCGGCAAAGCACAGCGTGCGGCGTTATCCGGCAGTGCCACCAACCTGATTGGTACCAAGCGTGACCTGTCATTTAAGAAGGTGGAAGAAGGCGACGCTATTTATTATCTTGCCGTGTTGCCGTTTCGCGATGCCGAGACCTACCGCTTTAATGTCGACATTCAGCAGGGCGAAAAGCGTCAGACGCTGACGTTTTCCCAAAAGATGTATGTGGATGAGTAATACATCACAGGCAATAAAGATACAAAAAGCCCCGTTCAGGGGCTTTTTTGTATCGGTTAGGTGCGGTAATTTTTACGCGGCTTTCTTACGACGGTTATACGCGAACATACCAGCAGCAAGCATCAACAGAGGCAAGGTCGTCGGTGCACTGGCCTCTCTCACGATGCTGGTGTCCT
Organism: Alteromonas nitratireducens; assembly: GCF_040812025.1. NCBI lineage: Bacteria > Pseudomonadati > Pseudomonadota > Gammaproteobacteria > Alteromonadales > Alteromonadaceae > Alteromonas > Alteromonas nitratireducens. The sequence goes on along the minus strand of NZ_JBFNPK010000002.1, from coordinate 191,299 downwards.
CAAACTGAATTTCACTGACAAAGATCCATGCAGACAAACCGGTAAGTTGCAGGGTCAACGTATCCGTCTCTATCGCAGCAAAATCCAGCACGTATTTATTCGGGCCGGCATTCGCAATATTACCCAGACCAAAGGTCTGCGACAGCTCCGTCACAGAAACCGTCGCTGGCGCCGCCACGCCACCGAAGCCGTAAGCCCCGGCGGTCACGCCGGTCAAACGGTTAAATTCAGAGTCATCAGCATAAATAGTAATGCGATCAATGCGCGTATTCGGGTCAAACGAAAACGTGATGGTGGGTGCAGTATACAGCCAGCCGACATATTGACCGTTAATGTCGGTGCCAACAGTACCACACACTCCGGTGCTCTCTGTGTTACACCACAAATCGTTCGCAATAACACCGTCAGTCAGCTTACCCACACCGCCGGACAAAAACGCGCCAGCAGATGATGCATTCCCGCTACCGGTATAATCATCATCAAAGTAACTGTAACTGCCCTCATTACCATTGGGCATGCTATAAGCGTTAACAGAAATAAGTGCGGCGTGTGCAACGTGTGACAGTGAGGCTAAAAGACTAAAAAGAACAGCGAGTTTGAGGTGCTTCATAATACGACCCTGATACTTCGGTTTACGACATTACATGAAAGCGGCACGATACCGGCGTCAATCATGCAGCCCCTGCGCCAGACTCTGTTTAACGGTGCAGGAACGTTTGATATGACTACAAGCAAAAATCCAACCAATATATAAAAGCTTAAATATCAGTGCATTAAATACCCCTCCATTAAATGGTGTAAAATTTTTTGACAGTTTTTCCTTCTGCGCTATCAGCGATTACTATAAGCAGTGGATGTTATTATCTGACATTCAGCAGCTATCACTTTCGCAAGAAATTAATAGACAACCCGCCGATCATTTTCTAAATGATGGAGAACGTCTCCGACAAAAACGCCAGACGTAACGATAAGTTCGGATGACAACGCAGGGGCATGCCCTTATTGTATTTACAGGTTTATCGTGTTGGTAGTCTGATGGATCCCCACGCATCAAGTATTCAATTGGTCATCGTGATTTCCGTGCTGACCGCATTTTGTGCGTTTGCATGGCTACTGCTGGCAAGCCCCCTGAATATCTACAAAACGGCCAGCCGCCAGTTTGCAGTGAGTAATATGCTGATGGCGACGGGCTTTTTTCTGACCATATTTCGTGATGCCTCAACGTCTGTCACCGCCTGGCTGCTCAACGATTTGGTCCTGGTCGCTGCCTTTGTCTATTACAAAAAGGCGGTGTATACCCTGTTTCGTCTGCCTGCGTCAGGCAATTTTGACGTGGCGGTTGTATTTTCTGCGCTCACGTTAATTGGCTGGTCGCTCGCCTTCACGCCATCTGTCTCAACGCTGTCTGCCATTAACGCCATATTTTGCATGCTGGCGCTCGTTCTGACGGTCAATGCCAATGTCAGAGGGTTGCGTGATGCACTGGGATTAACCCGGGCCCTGACTCTGAGTATGCCGGCTATCGCCATCAGCGTTGTGCTGTTTATCAAAGCCTTTTCGTTAATGTTGGCACCGGATTTTGCGTCCACCTTTTTTATCCGCCCACAGGTCGACAGCCCTGACATGCTATGGGGGTATTTTATTGCTCTGCTGTTCGCCAATGCAGCGGCGTTTGGCTCTGCGCTGATGAGGCTGATCATCAAAATCCGGCAACTGGCAGACCATGACCAGCTCACCGGCCTGTTGAACCGGCGTGCCATTCAACGGGAGTTCAGTCAGTCTGCCAGCCTGCACGAGCGCGCAGGCACCCCTTTTAGTCTGCTGCTGATTGATATTGATTTTTTCAAGCAAATCAATGACGAGCAGGGTCATGAAGCGGGCGATGAAGCCATCAGGCATGTTGCGTCGCTGCTTCAGTCGACGTTTCGGCATACTGACCGTGTGTGTCGCTACGGTGGAGAGGAGTTTCTGGTTCTGCTCAACAGCTGCACGCTGGAAGAAGCTATCCGTGCAGCCGAGAAACTGCGCAGTGAAATCATGACCCGTACCTTTGTCTGGAACGGATCGCCACTGCCCCTTCGTATCAGCGCAGGCTGTGCCAGTACATCACAGGCTGTGCCCACAAAGTCACTGCTGAACATTGCTGACAAGCAGCTCTATCTGGCCAAAAACAACGGCAGAAACTGCGTCATGCCTGCACTGAGCGACATCTCAACCGATTGATGCGGCACCACAACGGCTAACAGATCAGACCAGGACTTGCCACCCGGGACGTTTGCGCCTACTCTGCCTAAAACGCAATTCAGGAGTCCTTTGATGTCTGCACAGTCAGCCTACCCGCATTTATTGTCCCCTCTCGATTTGGGCTTTACCACGCTCAGGAACCGTGTACTGATGGGTTCAATGCACGTAGGGCTTGAAGAAGAGAAAAACGGCATAGAGAAACTCGCTGCATTTTATGCAGCACGCGCCAAAGGGGGAGTCGGACTGATCGTCACGGGCGGGATCAGCCCGAATATTGCCGGCTGGGTAGCACCGTTCGCAGGCCGAATGAGCAGCGCGCGCCATGCCAGAAAACATAAAAAAATTACTGACGCCGTACATGCGGCCGGAGGAAAAATATGTATGCAGATCCTGCACTCCGGTCGCTATGGCTATCACCCGTTTGCCGTATCCGCCTCGGCGGTCAAATCTCCCATAACGCCGTTTAAACCCCGCGCCTTATCATCGCGTGGCGTACGTCGCACGATAAAAGATTTCACCCGGTGCGCTAAGTACGCACAACAGGCCGGTTATGATGGCGTCGAGATCATGGGATCTGAAGGCTATCTGATTAACCAGTTTTTCTGTCCTCGCACCAATCATCGCGACGACGAATGGGGTGGCAGTCTGGAGAACCGGGCGCGACTCGCCGTCGAAATTGTGCGTCAGACCCGGGAAGCCGTGGGTGAGCACTTTATTATCATTTATCGTCTGTCGATGCTGGATTTGGTCGAGGGAGGCGCCAACTGGGATGAAGTGGTCTATCTGGCCAAAGCCATCGAGCAAGCCGGCGCGACGCTCATTAATACAGGTATTGGCTGGCACGAGGCACGGGTACCGACAATCAACACATCGGTGCCGCGCGCCGCATTTACGTGGGTAACCGAGCGGCTGAAAAAAGAAGTGTCACTGCCGCTGATCACCACTAACCGTATCAACATGCCTGATGTGGCAGAAAAAGTCCTGTCCGACGGACAGGCTGACATGGTCTCCATGGCGCGTCCGTTTCTGGCTGATCCGGACTTTGTCATCAAGGCGGAAAACAACCGGGCCGATCTCATCAACACCTGCATAGCCTGCAACCAGGCGTGCCTGGATCATGCTTTTGAGCAAAAGCGTGCGAGTTGTCTGGTGAATCCTCAGGCCTGTTACGAAACCGAGCTTAACTTTCCGGAAGCCGCACACAAAAAAGTGATTGCGGTGATTGGCGCGGGACCCGCCGGGCTTGCCTGCGCCACCTATGCGGCATCGCGCGGTCATACTGTTCACTTATTCGAACGTGACGCAGAGATTGGCGGTCAGTTTAATTATGCCAAGCAAATACCGGGCAAAGAGGAGTTTTACGAAACCCTGCGCTACTACGCAACACAACTAAAAGAAACCGGCGTTCACCTCCACCTGAATACCCGTGCCGGCAAAGATGAACTTCGCAGCATAAACGCCGATGAGGTTGTGCTGGCAACCGGTATTGTGCCGCGCTCTCTGTCTGTTCCGGGCATCGATCACCCCAGTGTGTTGAGTTACCTCGACGTACTGCGTGACCATAAGCCTGTTGGTAAGCGCGTGGCAATTATCGGCGCCGGCGGTATCGGCTTTGACGTCGCAGAATATCTGGTAGAGAACGAGCACCTCACGCTGGAGCGCGATAAATGGCTTGCCCACTGGGGCATAGATAAGACCTACCAGCGCCCTGGAGCACTTAGCGAGCCCGCTCCGGCTGAGCCCGCCCGTGACGTCTACCTGCTGCAGCGAAAAACCAGCAAACCCGGTAAATACCTGGGTAAAACCACCGGCTGGATCCACCGTCTTTCATTACGCCACTATCACGTGAACATGATTGGCGGGGTAAGCTATGAGCGAATTGATGATGACGGACTGCACATCCGTGTTAATGACCAGCCTAAAACGCTGGCCGTCGACAATATTATTGTGTGCGCGGGACAGGAGCCGAATGCCGGGCTTCGTGACGAGCTTATTGCTGACGGATTTCAGGTACACGTGATTGGCGGGGCTGATGTCGCCGCTGAACTGGACGCCAAACGGGCCATTCGTCAGGGCGCTGAACTGGCAGCGACACTCTGACTACTCAGAACTGATCAAACATGATGACGTTGCCGTCCGGGTCTTTGAGGACACAGTGACCCGGACCGCTATCCCCCTCCACGTCTTTGTCTAACGCCACGCCCGCCTGTTTAAGATGATGCGCGATAACACGCACATCGGAGGGATTAAATGTCAGGATATTGTCTTTAAACATGCCCTCAAACAGGCCAATAATGCACTGCCCGTTCTGCATGATGAGCCACTTATCCTCAACCGAGCCACATCCCTCGTGGGCGTTGAATCCGAGTACTTCATAAAATGCTTTTGACCGGGTGATGTCTTTTACCGCAAGACTGACCGAAAACGTGCCAAGTTCCATGAGCGTATCCAAAACCAAATGACAATCAGTAAATGTAGCAGTTATCGCAAAAGCGGATCGTAACTTGCCGAAATAATAATTTTATTTAGCGGCAGATGGTGAAGAACCCATGGAATTTGCTAGCATGAAGGGGTAGTGATCGCGGTATGCTCGCTTTTTCTGCATTATGGCAGTTTCACGGAAAAATCTGCTTATCTCACAGGGAGTTCGTCCGATATAAAAAATAAATGTTTTTTCTGAGGTCACAATGGTTGCACTGTTACGACGCTTTTCACTCGGTCTTCGCTCTACACTGGCGTTTGGCCTGATTGGTTTTATCGTACTTGGACTGGGTATCTACGCGTTAGTTGAAATTAACGGGATAAACAGCCAGTTAAAGTATGTCACTACGCAGCGCATTGACAGCATGCAACTGGTTAATGATCTCGACCGTGAGTTTTTGCGCATACGCGTCCACACATCAAACATTGATGCTACTGCAGGACGCGGGAATTATGATGAATTTCTCGAAAAGCTTGACGATGCAAAGACCAGCCTGCTCAGTAGCTCCAAAAAGCTCGAGTCACTGGTACAAAGCCCTGAAGCAAAAACCCTTTTTGGTAACTATAAAAAGTTAGAAGACGATTATTTCAAGCTCAATGCCCGCTACCTTGGCTATCTGAAAGATGCTAATTATCTGCAGGCCAGTGTGACCCGTAAAACCGAGCAGCTGCCGCTGACCAATAAAATCTCCGACGCACTGGATGAGTTACTCGTCTATCAAAAAGCCATGATTCGTAAAGCAGATCAGGAATCTGATGCCGTTTCCAGCACAGCAACCACTGCCATTATCATCGCGATTGTGCTCACTCTGACACTGGTGGCTGCATTGTCGGTACTGTTTACCAAAAGTATTGTCGGCCCGATTCAGGGCGCGGTGTCCATTGCACAACAAATAAGCCAGAAAAACCTGACTAATCAGTTTGATACCGAAGGTAATGACGAGATCTCCACGCTTATTCATCAGTTACAGCTGACACAGGAGAGCTTACGCGCTGCGATTGGAGAAATTGCACAATCCTCAGACCAGCTGGCATCTACCTCAGAAGAACTCAATTCAGTGACAGATCAAGCCTCGCGCATGATTGAAGACCAAAGCGGTCAGGTTGAGGAAGCGTCATCGGCCATTGCACAGCTTACCAACGCTATTGAAGCCGTTGCCGGCGACGCCCATAAAACATCAGACTTATCTGACTTTGCCGATGAAAAAGCCCGCCACGGCAGTGAACAGGTCAGCAAATCGCTGTCTGTGATTGAAGTGCTGTCGGCTGATATGGAAACCTCGTCCGGCAAGGTGACCGAGCTGGCGAAAAAGGTCAATGACATTACCAAAGTGCTACAGGTTATTCGTGAGATTGCCGAGCAAACCAATTTGCTGGCGCTGAATGCGGCCATTGAGGCGGCACGAGCCGGCGAATCCGGCCGCGGGTTCTCAGTGGTTGCTGATGAAGTGCGCGCGCTTGCGCAGCGTACGCAGGAATCCACCGTCGAAATTGAGGACCTGGTAGATGTGATTAACCGCTCGTCGTCTGAGTCGGTAACAACGATGGAAAAAAGCACCAAACAGGCGCTTGAGACTCTGGATATTGCGCGGGCTGCCCGTAAATCACTGGAAGAGATTGCGTCTGCTGTTGAGGAAATCAAAAGCCGCAACGCGACTATTGCCAGTGCCGCCGAACAACAGGCCGTGGCATCTAAGTCTGTGGATGACAATCTGGGCAAGGTACGTCAGTTGTCAGATTCAACGGCAGCCGGTGCTCAGCAAACCAGTGCTTCTGCAGATGAGCTGGCCAAGATGGCGATTCGCCTAAAAGATCTGACCAACCAGTTCAGGGTCTGATTAACTAAAAAGCCCCGTGCTGGCGGGGCTTTTTATTATGCGGGTTCTTTTCTCAGAAACACCAGTTCGGTTGATGAACTGTCCGCCTCCGAGAACCCGTATCCATCTACATCAAACTGTTTCAGACCGTCTACCTCAGTCACTTTATTTTCTATGATGTAACGCGCCATCAGACCCCGCGCCTTTTTTGCAAAGAAACTGATGACTTTGTATTTGCCGTTTTTGTAATCCTTAAACACCGGGGTAATTACCATGCCATCCAGCGCAGATTTTTTCACTGACCTGAAATACTCATTTGACGCCAGGTTGACCAGCACGTTATCGCCCTGCGCTTTCAGCGCCTCGTTCAGTTTCTCAGTGATCGTTGTATCCCAGAATGCATAAAGATCCTTGCCCCGGACATTTTCCAGCCGGGTTCCCATTTCAAGCCGGTAGGCCTGCATCAAATCCAGCGGTCGCAACAGGCCATATAGCCCTGACAGAATACGCAGGTGTGACTGTGCATATTCCATATCCTCTTCGCTCAGACTGTAAGCATCCAGGCCGCCGTAAACGTCACCATTAAATGCATAAACCGCCTGACGCGCATTTTCCGGCGTAAACGGGGTAGCAAATTCAGCAAAGCGGTTGGCATTCAGGGTGGCCAGTTTGTCGCTGATCCCCATCAGTGACGACAACTCTGCCGGCGACAGTTGCTGACAACGGTCTACCAAAACTTGCGCGTTATCCAGCAGGTCTGGCTGGGTGGAAGACGCTACCGGTACCGGCGACGAATAATCCAGGTTTTTCGCGGGGGAAAGTACTACCAACATGGCGGGCTCCTTAATTCCTGTGACAGCGTATCCTGCCGTTTTCACTTTCTGCGTTGCAGTATACCATTGCCCCTCCCGGACAAGGAGCATGTTAGCACCGGATATTCTGATACGGCTGAACGAGTAATCCGATTACCACCCATTACGCTACAATTTTTACGGCGGGTCTGTTATAACTAGCGCTACAAAAAATCAGACTGATCCAGTCAGCAGACAATACCCTACACACAACACAGAATGAATGCGTTGCCGGCGGTTTTTCCGGCAACCGCCGCATGTTTAACTGTTAAGGTTCAATAAATACTATGAGTAATCAGCTAGCTTCGCTTCGCGAGATGACGACCGTTGTCGCAGACACCGGTGACATCGAGGCCATTAAAAAATACCAGCCGGTCGACGCCACGACCAATCCGTCTTTATTGTTAAAGGCCGCTGGCCTGCCTCAGTATGCCAGCCTGATTGATGATGCCGTGGCCTGGGCAAAGCTGCAGTCTAACGACAGCGCAACACAACTGACTGACGCGGCAGACAAGCTTGCTGTGGCGATTGGTAAAGAAATCTCTGCAATTATTCCGGGCCGCGTATCAACCGAAGTGGATGCCCGTCTGTCTTTCGACACGGATGCCACTATTGAGAAAGCGCGCCGTCTGGTACAGCTGTATCGGGATGAAGGTGTTGATAAGTCACGCATTCTGATAAAAATTGCGTCGACCTGGGAAGGAATTAAAGCCGCAGAAGTGCTGGAACAGGAAGGCATTAACTGTAACCTCACACTGTTGTTCAGCTTTGCTCAGGCTCGTGCCTGTGCAGAAGCGGGGGTGTTTCTGATTTCACCCTTTGTCGGCCGTATCCTTGACTGGTACAAGCAAAACACGGGCACCACAGAGTACGCGCCGCTGGACGATCCGGGCGTGCAGTCGGTTACCCGCATTTACAACTACTACAAAGACCATGGTTACCAAACCGTGGTGATGGGTGCAAGCTTCCGTAATATTGGCGAAATCCAGGCGCTGGCAGGCTGCGATCGCCTCACCATCAGCCCGCAGTTGCTGGAAGAGCTGGCAGGTAATAATGACCCTCTCAGCGTAGTACTTAAAGACAATGGCGCTACGCAAACGCCGGGTGATGCGCTGACAGAATCAGCATTTCGCTGGGAAATGAACGAAGACGCGATGGCCACGGAAAAACTCGCCGAGGGGATCCGCAACTTTGCCGCCGACCAGGAAAAGCTGGAAGCCATGCTGAAGGAAAAACTGGGTCAGTAATTGTCACGGGGAGGCTACTCCCCGCACACCAGGAGAATATACATCATGAGCGGACGTCAAAGCCTGCCGGAATGGAACCAACTGACGCAACTGGCACAATCTCTCCGTCAGGCGCACATGCGCGACTGGTTTGCCACCGATCCGCAGCGCGCTGAACGACTGCAGGCAAGTGCCTGTGGGTTGTTTCTGGATTATTCAAAGAACCGGGTGACTGATGACACTATGAGCGCACTCTTCGCGCTCGCAACAGCGTGCGGACTGGAAGAAAAACGCGCTGCCATGTTCGATGGCGAGATCATTAACACCACCGAACAACGCGCCGTTCTGCATACCGCATTAAGAAATCGCAGTGGTACTCCGGTAGTGGTTGACGGTGAGGATGTCATGCCTGCGGTCAGGGAAACGCTGGATAAGATGCGCAATTTCACCAACCGGATCCTTGATGGTGAACATAAAGGATATACCGGTAAACCTATTCGACAGGTTGTCAGCATCGGCATCGGTGGGTCATTTCTTGGCCCCAAAATCATGACCGAAGCACTCAAGCCTTACCAGCAGGACACGGTAAAAGTGCATTTTGTTGCCAACGTTGACGGCTGCCATATTCATGACGTGTTGTGTGGGCTGGACCATGAAGAAACCCTCATTATCATGTCATCAAAGTCCTTCTCCACGCAGGAAACACTGCAGAACACGCTATCGGCGAAGGCGTGGTTTTTAAACCAGGGGGGCTCGCAGCAGGATATTGCAAAACACTTTGTTGCGGTCTCCTCTAATGTCAAAGCAGCGACCGGGTTTGGTATCGCCGAAGACAATATCTTCCCGATGTGGGACTGGGTCGGCGGGCGCTATTCGTTGTGGTCGGCCATCGGGCTGCCCATCGCCATTGCTCTGGGTTTTGAGCATTTTGACGCGCTGCTGGAAGGCGCGTTCAGTATGGACGAGCATTTCCGTAATGCTCCGCTTGAACGCAATTTGCCGGTTATTCTGGCTATGCTGGGTATCTGGTACCGTAATTTCTTTGATGCACAGTCCCATGTACTGCTGCCCTATTATCATTATTTACGGGGCCTGCCGGCCTACATCCAGCAACTCGACATGGAAAGTAACGGCAAACAAATTACCCAGGCCGGTGAGCAGGTTGATGTGAATACTGGTCCGGTTATCTGGGGTAGCGAAGGCACCAACGGCCAGCACAGTTTCCATCAGCTGATTCACCAGGGCACCACCCTGATACCGGCCGATTTTCTTCTGCCGTTAAACGTTCCGAATCAGGATGACACCCATCACGCCATGCTGGCATCTAACTGCTTTGGCCAGACTCAGGCGCTGATGCAGGGCAAAACCTTTGAGGAATGCCTGGCAGATTTGGCCGACAGTGGCCTGGATGACGCTGAGCGCACGCGCCTGGCGCATCACAAAACCATGCCGGGTAACAAACCCAGCAACACCATTTTGTTCGATAAACTGGATCCCCGCACACTTGGCTCGCTCGTTGCTATGTATGAGCATAAGGTTTTCGTTCAGGGTGTGATCTGGGATCTCAACTCGTTCGACCAATGGGGCGTAGAGCTAGGAAAAGTACTGGGAAATCAAGTACTTGATGGGATACGAGGCACGGTGACACAGGCCAGCTTCGACACATCAACGCAACAACTGATAGACCGCTTCCGCGCCGCTAACGCACCAAAATAGCGCTTTGCACCAGTCCGACCAACCGGTTTGGTGCAATCCGGCTGGTCGGGCATCCTATGCTCCCGGATCACCTGTCGATTACCCGCCATTTGTCATCACAATGTCACAAACTGTTAATAAAAAGTAAATTTTTATATTTTATTTTCAGTTCGGCTGTGATAAAAAAATGGTCAGAGGAAGTTTTGTACGCTCTGTACGTTGTAAGTGGTAATAATAAGGAGATCCTCGTGGATAAGTCAGATCTGTTTGCCATGTTAGATATCGAAGCTAGCCCTGCAAAAACAAAAAGTAAAAAGCGGAAGTGGAGAGAGATAGAAGCGCTGCAAGATCGATTTAAACTGGAAAAAGAACTCGCTGAACTGGATTGTGGGTTCGAGTACGAGCTGGAAACACTTGAAAGATAACGAAAAGGCCGCCTGATTCATCAGGCGGCCTTTTTACTTTTCTGTGTGTACCAACGCCGGTTGTTCAGGCAGCCGTCTGTTACACCTGCCAGTTGATTGGGGTTTTGCCCCTGCGCTCCAGGCAGGCATTAGCCTGACTGAAATGCCGGCAACCAAGAAACCCGCGATGCGCTGACAATGGTGACGGGTGCGGTGCCGTCAGTACGTCATGGCGCTGTCGGTCAACTGATTTGCCCTTTTTCTGTGCGTGGCTTCCCCACAGCAAAAAAACGACGCCGTCGGTATGCGTGTTAACAGCATTAATGACCGCGTCGGTAAACGTTTCCCATCCCCAGTTAGCGTGACTGTGCGCTTTACCGCCCTCCACGGTCAGTACGGTATTTAACAGCAGTACGCCCTGTTCAGCCCACGACTGAAGATTCCCATGTTCAGGCACGGTAAAACCGGCAATGTCTGTTGCCAGTTCCTTATAAATATTCTTTAACGATGGCGGGATAGCCACGCCGGGTGGTACTGAGAAGCACAGGCCGTGAGCCTGCCCCGGCCCGTGATACGGGTCCTGCCCCAGTATTACGACTTTCACCGTCTCAAGCGGGGTTAGCTTTAGTGCATTGAACACCGCATCCGGCGGCGGATAAACCGCCACTCCGGATTGCCTGGCCTGAGTCACCCGCACCATCAGGTCATTAAAATAGGGCTTGGTTTTCTCCTCGCCCAGGGTCTCATGCCAGTCAGGCATCGCGCAGGGTCGTCAGCATAAATTGCTTGAGGGCGTCATAGTCTGCCGGTAGCGTCTCAGCCAGACTTTCTTTCCCTGATACCGCCTGCAATTCTGGCGGTAGACTGATTGGCTGACCAAGGATATTTTCCACCGTCTCACGAAATTTGGCGGGGTGTGCGGTACCCAGAAACAACCCGGTTTCACCGTCGCTCAGATCGTGATTCAGCGCACGGTAGGCAATCGCCGCATGTGGCTCACTGGTGTAACCCTGTTGCGCCAGTTGTCGTACTGCAAGATGCGTATAGTCTTCATCAACGGCTTCACCACGCAGACAGGCCTTGTCGATGTACCCTTTTTCAATCAGGGCTTCAATGCGTGGCCAGTTGTTTGGCTGACTGACATCCATCGCATTCGACATGGTGGCCTTGGTGGGTTTTGGGGCCCATTCCCCGGTTTTCAGATAACGTGGCACGGTATCATTAATGTTGGTCGCGGCAATAAAGCGCTTTACTGGCAGCCCCATAGCCTTGGCGATCATGCCCGCCGTCAGGTTACCGAAGTTACCACTGGGTACCGACACCACAATCTCGTTGCGCTGCCCGGCAGGTAACTGACTGACGGCTTCAAAGTAGTAGCAGACCTGCGCCAGCAGACGGCTGATATTTATCGAGTTTGCCGAGTTCAGATGCAGGCCATCGCGCACGTCAGGATCATCAAACGCGGTTTTTACCAGTTGCTGACACGCATCAAAATCCGACTCTACCGCTACGGTGTGAATATTCCCGCCCAGCGTGGTAAACAGCTTTTCCTGCAGCGCACTGATTTTTCCTTTGGGAAACAAAATGACCACATTGATATTGTCCAGGCCATGGAATGCGTGAGCGACCGCTGCACCGGTATCGCCTGACGTAGCGGTAAGAATCGTAATGGGTGCCCCGCCGGAAATCCTCGACAGCGTTTGCGCCATAAAACGGCCACCAAAATCTTTAAAGGCCAGTGTCGGGCCATGAAACAGCTCAAGGCAATAGATGTTATCGCTCACCTTCGCAAGCGGCGCCTCAAAGGTAAACGCACTGCTGACAATTTCTTCAAGCTGACCATTTTCAAGTTCATCTCCCAGCAGCGCACGCAAAATACGCACGCTGCGCTCGGCAAACGGCAACGCTAGCAGTTCGTCCACGTTGCTCAGTGTCGGGATCTCAGTAGGGAAATACAGGCCCTGGTGTCTGCCAAGTCCCCGTTTAACGGCCTCTGCGAACGTCGCAGTATCTGTTGGATCTTTTAGGTTAACCAGTTCCACTTCTACACTTACCTTTTAACTTATTCCGGGCGAAGAACAGCCCCCTCTGCCGGAATGCGGCAGATATGGGTAAAGCCATCCTGATTCTGAATATAGTGACTTGTCATAGTGCGGGCAACTGCCCGGGCACTGTCGTCGTCAGTGCAAATCGCAAAGACGGTCGGGCCTGAGCCGGAAATACCGAAGGCGGTCGCGCCGTCCTTCATACATTGCTCACGCACATTATCAAATTCCGGCAAAAGGGATTTTCGCCAGGGCTCAGCAATGACATCATTGACCATGGCGGTAGCCAGGTCGGTTTGCCCGCTGTGAAGTGCATGTACAAATACCGCCAGCTGGCGCCCAAACGTCAGCGTATCTGCCATCGCATAGGACGCAGGCAGAATGTTGCGGGCCTCTGCGGTCGAGACACTGATCCCGGAGTAACACACGACCACACGCCACTCCTCAATGACCGGTAACGACACCGAGATGCGCGCTTCGCCGGTCATCAGGGTAATGCCGCCAAGAAAACACGGCGCCACATTGTCATAGTGAATACTGCCGCTGATTTGCCCTTCAAGCTCGCCCATCATCAGTAAGAGCGCGCGGTCATCAAACGGTGAATCAAAATGCTGGTTCAGGGCATGAAACGCTGCGACGATGGAGCTGGCACTGGAGCCCAGACCGCTGCCGATCGGCAGATTCTTTGACAGGGTCATGGCAACCGGACTGCCCGTCCGACCTGACTTTTCCAGGTGCGACATAAAGTGCGCATAGCAGCGCGTGACAATATTGTTGTTTTCACCTGCCGGTAATTTGTGAGCAAAACGCCCTGTCACATCAAGTGAATAGTCCGGCGCGTCGGTCACACTGACCTCATCCCCCAGCAGTGAGCCATCCACCGGCGCCAGGGCGGCGCCCAGAACATCAAAGCCTAACCCCACATTACCGACAGAGGCCGGTGCATAGGCGCGTGTTGTTTTCATTACTGCTCCTTTAGCGGTTAGTGGCCACTTTGCTTCCATGGCATGGTACGCAGAATATCGGCGAATACCCCTGCTGCGGTCACCGTGCCACCTGCTCCATACCCTCTTATAACATAGGGAATCGGCTGATAGTAATCACTGCTGATGGCGAGCGCATTTTCGCCGTCCTTAACCGCACTTAACGGATTCGACTGCGGAACTTCCTGAATAGATACCGTGCAGCGATCTCCTTCGATGCTGCCAATATACCGCAGGACCTTACCCTCTGCCCGTGCCTTTTCGACACGCTCTGCAAACTGGCCATCCAGTTCGGGCAACCGGGCCATAAACTCATCAACGCTGGCACCGTCAGCAAACCCTTCCGGCAGCACCGACTCAATCTCAATATCACTTAGTTCCAGCTCCAGGTCAGCCTCGCGCGCCATGATCAACAGCTTCCGGGCCACGTCCATACCGCTTAAGTCATCGCGCGGGTCTGGCTCGGTATAGCCATTTTTTCGCGCTGTTGCGGTTGCCTCTGACAGACTCATGCCCTCTTCCAGCTTACCGAAAACGTACGACAGACTACCAGACAAAATGCCTTCAAAGCGGTGCAATACATCTCCGGCACTAAACAGCTTCTGCAGATTATCAATCACTGGCAGCCCTGCACCTACGGTGGTTTCGTATAAGTACTGGCGGTTAGTCGACAGCGCGGTGCGCTGTAGTTTACGGTAATACTCCAGCGAACCGGTATTGGCTTTTTTATTCGGTGTCACAACATGGAAACCCTGTTCCATCATGTCGACGTACTGACGGGCTATCACCTCGTGACTGGTACAATCGACAATCACCGGGTTAACCAGACTGTTGTGGTTAACGAAGTCATGCAGACGGTCGACAGAGAAAATGTCGGTGGCCTGTTCAAGCCGCGCTTTCCAGTCGCCGGACAAATCTATCCCACCAGCATCAAGCAGCAGCTTACGGCTGTTGGCAATACCGTATACATTCAGCTGCACGTTGCGGGTCAGTAGCGCAGGCTGCTGACGGGCAATCTGGCTGAGCAGCTCAGTACCGACATTGCCGCACCCCACCAGAAAAACATCGATAGTATGGCGGTCTGAGAAAAAGTTCTGATGAATCACCCGCACCGCTTTTTTCGCGCGCTTGCTTTCAATCACGGTCGAAATAGAACGCTCTGACGAGCCCTGGGCAATCGCCACATTATTGACTCTGGCCTGTGCCAGTGAGCCAAAGAAGCGGGCCGCCAGCCCTTTGGTCTGGCGCATTCCATCACCCACCAGCGTGACGATGGCCAGATCATGACGCACTTCAATCGGATCAAGCAGTTGGTTCTGCAGTTCCAGCGCAAAGGCATCTTCCAGCAGGTTCAGTGCCCGTTGTGCATCTTTGCTCTGTATACAGAAGCTGATCGAGTATTCTGACGATGACTGCGTAATCAGGCTGATGGAGATATTCGCGTTCGACATCACCTCAAAAACCCGGCTGGCCATACCGACCATCCCTTTCAGACCAGGACCCGCCACGTTGAACATGGTGATGTCGTCAAGCTGGGAAATACCCTTCACCGACGTCCAGATATCACTCGCTTCATTGCTGATCAGGGTGCCCGGCGCGGCTGGATTCAGTGTATTACGGATTAAACAGGGAATATGATGCTGGGCAATCGGCCCGATGGTTTTCGGGTGCAGAACCTTAGCCCCGAAGTAGGACAGCTCCATGGCTTCCTGATAGGTCAGCTTGTCCAGCAATACTGCGCCTTCCACCTGATTCGGGTCGGCATTGTACACGCCATCCACATCTGTCCAGATTTCACAGCAACTGGCATCAATACAGGCAGCCAGCACCGCCGCAGAATAATCAGAGCCGTTACGCCCCAGAGTGACCTTTTCGCCTGCTTCATTGGCCGCCACAAACCCGGGCATCACTAACAGTTCACTGCCATCCACCGGCACGTCAGAAAAACGGGCCTTGCTCAACGCAACATCGGCAATACTGTCCAGGTAACTGCCTTCCGCCAGCACATATTTTACCGGGTCAATAATTCGGTTTTTCACCCCTTTTGCTGACAGCACGGCAGAGAAAAAAGTCACCGACACGTATTCACCAATACTCAGCAGCCCGGCAGCCACAGGATCAGGTGCCACGCCAAGCAACCGAATGCCTTCGAGGTGCTTTTTCAGCAGCGCCAGCTGTGCTTCAACAAAGGTCGTCACTCTGGTCCGGTCGTAACCGGCTACCTGCTCAGCCAGCGCCTGATTGATGCCATTTAAGGTCGCTTCCAGCCTGGTAAACAGTGGCGCGGTATCGTCTCCTGCCGCAGCCTGTTCACACAGTGAAGACAGGGCATTGGTCACGCCTTTGGGCGCAGACAGCACGACAGCGGCCCCCTCGGTACTGTGCGTGTCCAGGCAAATCTCTGTTACGGCAAGATAGCGCGGTGCGTCAGCGAGGGACGATCCTCCAAACTTCAAGACTTTCATGTGCTGCTCCTTTCTCTGGCCTGGCCGACACCGGTTTGTGCGGTAAAAAAAAACCCGCTCTCGGTGAGGCGGGCTTCTCTGGTCTGTAAATTTAACGCACTAACCAGCGACCGCCCTCAACGAGGTGGTAATCATCATGCCGGTGGTGGTCATCATATTCGCGTTCATGGGTTCAATTTGCCGTATGGACGTCTATCTGTCAACTGCATATTCCAGCAGACAGTATTTCACTTAATGAAACAAAAAAATGCCACTTGTGCGCCAGGTGAAACAGTTGTGTCACTAAACTTTCATTTGATGACGGGCCTTTTACATGCAAATATTTACATATGTAAAAATTCACATATTTTAATTATGACACCACAGGATTTGTTCAGGTGCCTGTCAGACCCTACGCGACTGTCATTGACGCTACTCATTCGTCAGGTCGGCGAGGCGTGCGTGTGCGATCTGATCACGGCTATCCGCCTTGACCAGCCGAAGGTCTCCCGCTGTTTACGGGATTTAAGGCGGTGCGGTGTGCTGGCCGATGAGCGCCGGGGAAAATGGGTCTTTTATCGCCTGCACCCCTCACTGCCCGACTGGGCGGCAGCGGTACTTAACGCCGCAGGCGCAGCACAACAGGATACACTCCATGAATCAATGCAGAGCCTGACGGCAGTTCAGGCTGCCGCCGGGCGCTGTTGTTAACAGGAAAGCCAATGAAAATATTATATATCTGCACGCACAACCGCTGCCGCAGCATTCTCTCCGAGGCCATCACCAACCATCTGGCTGGCGACCTGATCACTGCGCGCAGTGCCGGCAGTCAGCCCGCTGGCGAAGTCCATCCGCAAACGCTGCGTTCTCTGCAGGCATCTGGAATCAGCACGGCGGAGCTTCAAAGCCGGTCGTGGGATGAATTTGAAGACTTTGCACCGGACCTGGTGATCACCGTCTGTGATTCTGCTGCGGGTGAAAGCTGTCCGCTATGGATGGGTAACACGATAAAACTTCACTGGGGGCTGGCCGACCCCTCAAAAGTGACCGGCTCAGATGCACATATCAATGCCGCCTTCGGGGACTGTATGGCTAAAATAACACAGCGCGTATTACTGATGCGCGACCAACTGGAAGCCGGCGCAGACAAAGCCGGCCTGCTGGCTGCGATTAGCGCGCAGGGCGCGCAGTAACCGCAAGTAAACGAGGACACTATGGGAATTTTCGAACGTTATTTATCCGTTTGGGTGGGGCTTGCCATTCTTGCCGGGATCATTGTCGGGCCACAGATGCCTGACAGATTTCAACGTATCAGCGAACTGGAGTATGCGCATGTCAATCTGGTCATCGCCGTCCTTATCTGGCTGATGATTTACCCGATGATGGTGCAAATCGACTTTTCATCTATAAAGGATGTCGGTAAAAAGCCGAAAGGCCTGGTCCTGACACTGGTGATTAACTGGCTTATCAAGCCCTTTACCATGGCACTACTGGGCTGGATTTTCTTCAAAGGACTGTTTGCTGACTGGGTCGACCCGCAAACCGCCTCTGAGTATATTGCCGGCATGATCCTGCTTGGTGTCGCACCGTGCACCGCCATGGTCTTTGTGTGGAGTCAGCTGACCAAAGGTGATGCCAACTACACACTGGTTCAGGTGTCGGTCAACGATGTCATTATGATATTTGCTTTTGCGCCAATTGCCGGCCTGTTACTGGGTGTTACCGATATTACCGTGCCCTGGAACACATTACTGCTGTCTGTCGTCATGTACGTGCTTATTCCGCTGGTTGCCGGTGCTATTACCCGTAACAGACTGGACAGCGCCGACAATCATCAGCGTCTCAACCGGTTTCTGGCCATCATGAAACCCTGGTCGGTGATTGGACTGCTGGCGACGGTGTTCTTGTTGTTTGGCCTGCAGGCCGAGACCATTCTGGCGCAGCCCGAGGCCATTGCACTGATTGCTGTACCGCTGCTTATTCAGACCTATGGGATTTTTGCACTCGCCTATTTTCTGGCGCGCCGCCTTAGACTGTCACACAGTATTGCCGCACCGGCCTGTATGATAGGTACCTCCAACTTTTTCGAGCTGGCGGTCGCGGTTGCGATTTCCATGTTTGGCATGCACTCGGGAGCAGCGCTGGCTACCGTCGTAGGCGTGCTGGTTGAGGTCCCTGTGATGCTGTCACTGGTGGCTTTTGCTAACCGCACAAGACACTGGTTTCCCCACAGCGAGTGATTGAACCGCCCGCGCGGTGATCCATATTTGCGTGACCGCGAATCAAAGACATTACGACTTGACGAAAGAAGAGGAAATAATGTCTGAAAAAGTGATGCTGATTACCGGTGCCTCGAGCGGCATCGGCGCTGCCACCGCACGAAAGCTGGTCGAACACGGACACAAAGTCGCGCTGCTGGCGCGCAGCGAAGATAAGCTGCAAGCCCTGGTTGCAGAACTGGGTGACGATAATGCCCTTGCCTGCCCGGCCGATGCCACCTCCTTCGCGGCGCAGCAGGATGCCGTAGAACAAACCCTGTCACGCTACGGACGGATTGATGCGGTATTTGCTAATGCAGGCACCGGCGTGTCCACGCCCGGTACCGAGGGTGGCGATGTTGAAGAGTGGGACAGACTCATCGATATCAACGTGAAAGCCCTGCTTTACACGGCAAAGGCAACATTGCCGTCATTGCGCAAAACCCAGGGACACTTATTCATTACCAGCTCTGCCGCCGGCAGAAAACCGATAAAGGGATCCATTTATGGCGCCAGTAAATGGTTTGCCTATGGGTTTGGCCTGAATCTGGCGGAGGAAATGGCTGAGTGGCACGGGCGGTGCACCACCATTTGTCCCGGCGTCGTCAACACCCCGTTTTTTGATGAGCCCAAGGAGACCAAGCTACAGCCCGACGATGTGGCTGACGCGGTATTGCATGCGCTTAATGCCAGTCCGAGAAATAATGTGCGGGAAATTTATCTGATGCCAACCTACACAGGGTAGCAAAGGCACAGCGTTATGCAGGCTCTGCCGCGCGCAGACCGTACTGACTTAAGACCTGGCCAAGCTGCATGCGATTGACCGGCTTGGCCAGAAAGTCCAGCGCCCCCAGTTCACGAACCATAGCTTGCTGGGCGGGCTGTACGTCACCGGATACAACAATGACGAATACATCCAGCTGCTGCGCTTTGATGGCCTGAAGGACCCCAATGCCATCAAGTACCGGCATGGTCAGATCAAGCAGCAACAGATCAACGGTCTGAGAGGTTAAGACCTTCAGCGCTTCGGCACCATTTTCTGCCTCAACAATGCGGTCACAAAATCCATCGGGCAATGCGCGCCTGGCCATTTTCCTCGCCAGCGCTGAATCATCACAAATCAGTACATTAAAGCTCACACTATCCTCTTTGCCTTCACCGTGCGTTGCCGGGCATCCATGCAGCGCTGAGAAAAGAAATTGCCCCGATTTCCGGTAAATAATGGCGGTAAATGGTGGCTATTTCGTTTAGCTTGTCGCATTAATCACCCAGATTATGCTAGAACGAAAGACGTGTCTACTAGGGAGCCGTTTTATGGGTGACGTTGCGCTGGCCAGAAAAGTCGCATTTTTAATTATTTCCAACTTCGACCGCAGTTATCGCTGGTTTAGCCGAATAACCCGCGGCGCACAGCAGCGTTTTGAACAGGGGCTGTGGAAAGATACCCAGATAGCCTCCCGCGAGCGCATCACAATTTATGAACAAAGTCTGGCCGACGCGGTAGCCGAGATTTACCACCTGGTCGAAGTCCATCAGAAAGATGACGTATTCTGGCAGGAGCTGAAAAAGCACTACACCCGGCTGCTCGAGGGCCATCCTCAGTTTGAACTGGCGGAAACCTTTTATAACTCTGTCATCGGGCGTATTTTTAAACACCGTAAAATTGATAACAGCATGATGTTTGTGCTGCCCAGTCGCTGCTTCCTGCCCGGTCGTGACCGTGACAAGGTCATCAACAGTTTTGACGTCACCACCACCGTGCGTCAGATGTATGAATCGATTTTTTCCCGCTATCGCTACAACGTACCGTTTGAGGATTATGAGCGAGACCTGGTGAACCTCGAAGCCGCCCTGCGCAACCGGCTGACAACCGAGCAACTGGCCAGTGTGACTGCCGTTGAAATTCTTCGTCCGACGTTTTTCAGGGGCAAAGCCGCCTACATTATCGGCCGTATCTGTATGCCCGATGAAACCCTGCCGTTTGTTATTTCATTGCAAACCAACGAACAACAGCACCTGTTTGTTGATGCCCTGCTGACCGACCGCAAAGATCTCAGCGTGGTGTTTGGCTTCGCGCGCAGCTACTTTATGGCTGACAGCCAGCATCCCGCTGAGGTCGTCGCTTTTTTGCAGGAATTACTGCCCAACAAAAAGCATTTCGAACTTTACATGGCGCTGGGGCACTACAAGCACGGCAAAACAGTGTTTTACCGCAATTTCCTGCAACATCTGGATAACTCTGATGATCAGTTCGAGGCGGCGCCCGGCATCCGTGGGCTGGTAATGATGGTGTTCCACCTGCCCTCTTATGGCGTAGTCTTTAAAATCATCAAAGACGAATTTGCAGAGAGTAAGAAAATTACCCGTGAACACGTCAAAGACTGTTACCGGCTGGTAAAAATGTCTGACCGTGTCGGGCGTATGGCCGACACCCACGAATATGTGAATTTCAGACTGCCACTGAACCGTGTCTCACCCGAACTGATGGAAGAACTGCAGGCCACCTGCGCCTCCAGTCTCGAGATCAATGGAGATGAACTCATCATCCGCCATCTGTATATCGAACGAAAAATGACACCGCTCAATCTGTACCTTGAGCAGGAACAGGATGAAGACAAACTGCACAACGCCATTAATGAACTGGGACTGTGTATCAAACAAATTGCGCTGGCCAATATCTTCCCGGGTGACATGCTGCACAAAAACTTTGGTATTACCCGTCATGGGCGGGTGATCTTCTACGACTACGATGAAATTTGCCTGATGAGCGAACGTAACTTCCGTCATCTTCCCAAGTCTGATGACCCCTACGCCCTCGATACCCTGTCTGTCGCACCGAATGATGTTTTTCCCGAACAGTTTGAACATTTTATTGTGGGAAAAAAGAAATTTAAGGACATACTCAAAGCACTGCACGGTGATTTAATGACACCAGAGTACTGGCAGCAGGTACAGCGTATTACTGCCCGTGGTGAAGTACAGAACTTCACGCCGTATAACCCTGACATGCGTTTTGACCGCACGGTAAAGCACGAATCACCAGCATAAGCGGGCAGAAGCAGCAAAAGTGATCGTTGTTGCCGGTTTAAACAGTACTACAATCAGAGAAGCGCCGACATGGCAGCATTCATCATAGCGGCAGATAACAACAATGAACGTACTCCTAATTGAAGATGACCCTACCGTGGGGAAACATATCGCGCTAGGTCTGGTTCAGGCCGGACATCAGTGCGAGACCATGACAGATGGTGAAGACGGGCTGCGTGAAGCCCGGTCTCAGCATCACGATGTTATCATTCTGGACATCATGCTCCCCGGCATGGATGGATTCTCTATTCTTGAAAGCTTACGCGCTGACAATATTCACACCCCGGTATTATTGCTCAGTGCAAAAAGCCAGGTGGACGACAAAGTGCGTGGCTTGCGAACAGGCGCTAACGACTACCTGACCAAACCTTTTGCCTTTGAGGAATTACTGGCACGGGCAGAAGGCCTTGCCCGGCCCCGCGACCCCGACAGTGCAACACAACTTCGCGTTGGCGACCTGACCCTGGACCTGCTGAACCGCAAGGTGACCCGTGGCGACACGGAAATAGAACTGCAGTCCAAGGAGTTCCAGTTGCTCGAATGCCTGCTGCGTCACCGCAATAAGGTGGTAACACGCAGCATGCTGCTGGAACACGTGTGGAATTATCATTTCGATCCACAAACCAATGTGATCGACGTGCACATCAGCCGTCTGCGCCAGAAAGTGGATAAAACCTTCAACGTGCCGCTGATTGAAACTGTTCGCGGCACCGGCTACCGGATTTCGGATCCCGCTTCGTGATAGCCATTGGTACGTTCACCCGAAGCTCAAGTTTTCGGGTGGGGGTGTTGTTAACCTCGCTGGCCACTATCGCGGTACTGTTCATCCTGTATTTCTGGCGACTTGCCAGCAGCGATATTTTTGTCCGTGAGGCCCGAGCAGCGGTCAGTGCAGAGCGCTTTGCGTTTGAGCAGGTGTATGCCAGTGGTGGCATTGAGGCGGTCATTCGGGCAGTCAGTAACCGGCTCAGTCATAACGATGCCAATGGCGTCTACCTTCTGCTTGCGCCTGATGGTGCCGCCCGTGCCGGTAACCTGTCATCAGCCAGTCTCTCCGGCATCAGCGATACCGCGTACACCCGCCTTGAGCTGCCACTGAAAGCCATCCATCGTGAAGGTTCGGGCCGCACACTGATAGACGTGCTGCTGACTCGTGTGCCACTGGGCGAACACCAGTTAGTGATTGGCCGCAATATCGACCAGATAGACCGCGCGCAATGGTTCGGCAAAACCTTTAGCTGGGTCGTCATCGGGTTACTGGCGATGGCAGGCATTCTGTCTTTTGCGGTGGCGATTTATGTCGTGAACCGCATTAACCGTATGTCGCGTACCGCCGACAGCATTATCAAAACCGGTAGCTTAAAAGAACGGCTTGAAATCGACAGTAACTGGGACGATCTCAGCCGTCTGGCGGTGATGTTTAACCAGATGCTGGATAAAATTGAAGAGGCTGTCAGCAACATCAAATCGGTCACCGACAATATTGCACACGATCTGCGTACCCCGCTTTCCCGTCTTCGTTCTACGCTTGAACAAATCGATGACCCGCAGCTTCGTCACAAGGCCACCAGCGAAGCCGACAATCTGTTGAATATGTTTAACAGTCTGCTGCGCATCAGCGACATTGAAACACGCCGACATCGGGAGGGCTTTTGCCATATTCAGCTCGACACCCTGGTTCAGGATGTGGTGGAAATGTACCAGCCTCTGGCGGAAGACAAAGAGGTTACCATCAGCGCATCGCTGGCACCCCAGCCGTTTTTTGCTGATCCCAATCTGTTATTTCAGGCCATCGCCAATGTACTGGATAATGCGGTGAAATATTCTGCCACGGGCGGGCATATTGAGATTCGGCTGCTACAGACCGGCAAACGGGTGGTGCTGGCGGTAAATGATAACGGCGAAGGCATTGCCCACAGTGACGCCACAAAGCTGGAGCGACGATTCTTTCGGGCTGAAACCAGCCGCACTACGCAGG
This sequence comes from Alteromonas nitratireducens, assembly GCF_040812025.1. Taxonomy (NCBI): domain Bacteria; kingdom Pseudomonadati; phylum Pseudomonadota; class Gammaproteobacteria; order Alteromonadales; family Alteromonadaceae; genus Alteromonas; species Alteromonas nitratireducens. The sequence continues at coordinate 167,786 of NZ_JBFNPK010000002.1, read as the reverse complement.
GTAACGGGTTGGGCCTGTCGCTGGTGTCTGCCATTGTCACCCTGCACCAGGGAGAATTGTGGTTTGTGTATGACCCGCTGAATGCGGGTCATGGGCTGGGTGTCACGATGACGTTTCCGATCAGGGTTGCTTCTGCATGAAAATGGTGACTTCCGCCATCACCAGACCAAATTTGCGGATGTAGGACCGGTTCATCATCGCTGCGTCATCAAAGGCCCAGAACCAGTCATCAAAGGTCACGCGGTATGTGGTGTCATCAACCGGCAGGTCCATTTCATAGTGAAAATTAAACGCATTGCCGTAGGGTGTTCCGGTCGCAGGACCGGCAATATCCCCGGCGTTCCCCGTAAACGTTCCATCAGCGTTTTCGGTAATTTTCCAGTTGCGTGATGCCGGTCCCTCACCCACACCATAGGTAAATGTCTCGTCCAGAGTCAAAACGTTATTTTCTATGCGCCCGTCAATATCGACCACAAACCGCTGCACTACCTCGCCTGATCGGTTCTGAACAATCCCCCATGCCCGCACTTTGCCATCAAAGAAGTCCTTGATGGAAAACACCGGTTCAACCGCGGTGTAATTGTTACCATCAACTGACACCGAACAGCCTGTCAGTAGCAGCGCCGTTATGCCGGCAATCGTTAAGCGTCGCAGAAACACCATAATCATTCCTTGTTCAGATTCAGTAATTGATTTCTAAAATCGGGCTCCGAGGTTTTCTCGCTAAGCCAGATAGCAAAAAAGCGCTCAGTGAACTCTTTGTCTTCCACTTCACCGAGTAACTCGTCACCTTTGTAAAAGCGGGTATGTTGCTCTGGCGTCACGACCCCGACCAGCGTTTCGTCTTCGCCGACATCCGGAAACAACGATGCCATCAGCTCAAGCCACCTGCGCGCTTTTTGTTCGTCACTCAGCCCCTGTTTACGCATTTCCTCTATCGACTTCTCGGCAATCGCTTTACCCTCAAAGTCCCGCTGATAGGTCAGCGCCAGTGCATACGGTGTGGCCGGCCAGTCTCCCTGCGGCGCATACAGGGTAGCCTGATACACATCCCAGAAATAATAGGTAAACATGGCCTCACCTACCGGTGCGGCATTATCGACGTTGCTTACCACTACCGAAGGCATCGCACTCGCAACGTTTATTGTCAGCATCAGCGCTGCACAAGAGCGTATGAAAAACCTCACCATTGCTTGCTACTCCACAATGAACCCGATACGTTATCTGTTAATAACGCCTTTCATTTGCCATTATTACTGTCAGCCCGCAAGCGCCGATCACTCATTACCAATGATTAATTCTTCGTGCCAGAGTCGACTTTATGCCACCTGTAAGCCCTGACATGCCTTCCTGTCATCTGCCGTCACCATTAACGCCACTGTCGCCGTCGTGGAAGGGTGCAGATGCCGTCACGCTGATGGTAAAGCGCGATGACCTCATTCATCCTGTCATTTCCGGCAATAAATGGCGCAAGCTGTGGCCAGCATTTGCAGATCACACAACCCCGCCACACCATGTGATAAGTTTTGGCGGCGGTTTTTCCAACCATCTGCATGCACTTGGCTATCTCTGCCATCTGAAAGGGATTGGGTTTACTGCGATCATTCGCGGCAACTACAGAGGGCAGGAAACGCCCATGCTGCAGGACCTTATCGCCTGGGGTGCATCACTGCGCTACGTCACCAAACAGCTGTATCAGCAGCGTGAGGACACCGACTTTCTCAACACGCTGCGCACCGAATTTCCGCATTGTCTGATCATTCCTGAAGGTGGCAGTCAGCAGGCAGCGCTACGCGGTACCCGCGGCATTGTGACCGAAATCACTGCTCCCTTTGATGTGATGGTCGTGCCGGTTGCCAGCGGTGGCACGCTGGCAGGGATCATCAGTGCATTACAACCAGACCAGACTGCGCTGGGCATTGGTGTGCTGAAAGGCGAAGACTACCTGAACAGCCTGGTTACCCGTTTACTGCCACAAATGCATTCAGCCGGGTGGCACATCGAGAGCCGTTTTCACCACGGAGGGTATGCGAAAAGTACACCGGCACTGAATACGTTCTGCCATGCGTTCAGCAACGAAACCGGGATCCCCGTTGAGCCCGTATATTCAGGCAAAATGTTCTTCGCTCTCAAAGCGTTAATTGAAGAAGAATATTTTGCGCCCGGCACCCGTATTGTCGCAGTGCATACCGGCGGACTCCAGGGCGCGCGCTAAGTGATCTTCTGACCCATTCTGGTCGTTTTTAAAGACATCATTTACCTAACAAAGAGGCAGCCCTATGGTCTGGCGTACCCGCGCACTTCCACAACCGGTTCAGACACTGATCACCCGGGCGCTGACACTGTGCAAATCCCTGCTTGCACACAGCAGCCACTTTTATCCGTTTGCCGCTGTTTATGAAGAAGGCAAGGTGGGTTGTCTGTTTACCGACGATCCCAGTGATGAAGCCAGCCCCGCGCAGCTGATCGAAAAATTGCAGTGGCGCATTATCGATACCACTACAGATTCGAACAGTTACAGTACGCTGGTCTATGCCGCCACCGTTTACACGCAGGGAGATCGTCAGCTTGATGCCATCGCGGTCAATGTCACTGCCCCGGATGGCAGCGAAACCCGGCTTATTTACCCCTATTTCCGGGTCGCGGACACCGTCATGATTGCAGAGCCAATGGAGGGCTGAAAGCGGCTGAAAAATGACAATCTTTTTAGCCTTTGCAGACTGACTTTGCTTGCCTATTTACTGTTGTCTGCTAGGATTCAGCGCAATTCATTCAGTAATCCAATTCGGGGATAAATAATATGTCTCGTGTGTTAATTATTGGTGCAGGCGGCGTCGCCTCAGTAACCGTAAAAAAGTGTGCGCGTCTGCCTGAGTATTTCGATGAAATCTACCTTGCCAGCCGCACCCTGTCTAAGTGTGAAGCCCTTCAGAAAGAAGTCGGCGAAGACCGTGTAAAGGGTGTATTTGCACTGGATGCGGATAACGCAGCAGAAGTAGAAGCGCTGATTAACCAGGTCAAACCGGATCTGGTTATTAACCTGGCACTGCCGTACCAGGACCTGCCTATTATGGACGCCTGTCTGGCAACCAAAACACACTACCTGGATACCGCGAACTATGAGCCAAAAGACAAAGCAGAATTTGAATACTCCTGGCAGTGGGCATATCAGGACAAATTTAAAGATGCAGGTATCATGGCGCTGCTGGGCAGCGGCTTCGATCCGGGTGTTACTAACGTTTTCACGGCCTATGCCGCAAAACATTATTTCGACGAAGTTCACTATCTGGATATCGTAGACTGTAACGGCGGTGACCACGGTCAGGCGTTCGCAACCAACTTCAACCCGGAAATCAACATTCGTGAAATTACCCAGCGCGGTCGCTACTGGGAAAATGGCGAGTGGAAAGAAACCGACCCACTGAGCGTACGTGAAGATCTGGACTACCAGAACATTGGTGTGCGCGCTTCTTACCTGATGTTCCACGAAGAGCTGGAGTCGCTGGTCAAGCACTTCCCTACCCTGAAACGTGCCCGTTTCTGGATGACGTTCGGAGATGCATACCTCAACCACCTGCGTGTGCTGGAAGGTATTGGCATGACCAGCATCGAGCCGGTTGAATTCCAGGGCCAGAAAATTGTACCGCTGGAATTTCTGAAAGCAGTACTGCCTAACCCGGGCTCACTGGCCGAGGGCTATACCGGCATGACCTGTATCGGTACCTATATTACCGGTATGAAAGACGGTAAAGAAAAAACCATCTTCATTTACAACAACTGTGACCACGCGAAGACCAACGAGGAGTTGGGTGCCCAGGCGGTATCTTATACCACCGGCGTGCCTGCCATGATTGGCGCGATGCTGATGCTTAACGGTCAGTGGATGAAGCCAGGCGTATGGAACATGGAACAGTTTGATCCGGATCCGTTCATGGAACAGCTGAACCAGCATGGTCTGCCATGGCATATCATCGAGTGCGACGAAAGTCCGTTCAAACGATAACAGGAGCGTAGGGTCTTGACTGATCTGACAACCCGCACGGACATCCCGTCACCGTGCTACGTGCTTGAAGAGGCGAAACTCATTGCCAACCTGGAGCTGATGAAGCGGGTGCAGGATGCCTCCGGCGTCCGCATCATTCTGGCACTGAAGGGCTTTTCTATGTGGTCGAGCTTCGACATTGTGAAGCAGTACCTGCATGGCGCCACGGCCAGCTCGGTATGGGAAGCCAGACTGGCATCGGAAATGGGCAAAGAGGTGCATGCTTATGCACCAGCCTACAAGCTACAGGACATTGATGCCCTGAAAACACTGGTCAACCACCTGACGTTCAACAGCCTGACCCAATGGCAGACATACAAAGACGCCCTGCCCGGCGTGTCGCTGGGTCTGCGCATTAACCCGGAACACCAGGAAGCGGAGACGCCACTGTACGATCCGGCAGCCCCCGGGTCGCGTCTGGGTATTCGCGCCAGTGAACTGGAAGGCGTTGATCTGACCGGTATTGAAGGGTTGCACTGCCATAACCTGTGCGAGTGTGACTCGTTTGCGACCGAGCGTACGCTTAACGCCATTGAACAGCGCTTCGGCAAGTGGCTGGGGCAAATGAAGTGGCTGAACCTGGGCGGTGGTCACCTGATGACCCGCGCCGGTTACGATGTTGAGCACCTTATCCGCACGCTGTCAGACTTTAAAGCCCGCTACCCGCACCTGGATGTCATCATGGAGCCGGGCTCTGCCGTTGCCTGGCAGACCGGGCCGCTGATTGCTGAGGTGGTGGACATTGTCAGCAACGAAGGCGACATCGCCATTCTGGATATTTCTGCCACGGCGCACATGCCGGATGTGCTGGAAATGCCTTACCGGCCTGCCATCCTCAATGCCGGTTTACCGGGTGAAAAAGCCCATGACTATAAGCTGGGTGGAAACTCGTGTCTGGCCGGTGATGTTATCGATACCTACTCGTTTGACGCGCCGCTCAAGCCGGGTGACCGTATTCAGTTTGAGGATATGATGCATTACACCATGGTGAAAACCACGTTCTTTAACGGGGTGCAGCATCCTGCCATTGGTATTTTGCGCAAAAACGGGGAGTTCGATCTGGTGCGTGAATTTACCTACGACGATTTTAAAGGACGACTGTCCTGAGTAACTAAATAAGGCGGCCGTGGCCGCCTTGTTTATTACAGTACGCCGCGCCCATCAGCCAGGCCACTGTCATCCACCACGCCCTCTGCCAGCACGGTATCATCCAGACAGACCTTATACGTTGTCAGTGCCGGTGCGGTAATGTGATAGCGAAAACCGTACAGGGTGTTGTCATCCAGCCGGAGAGTGGTTGCGGTGGCGGGCGCAATTAAATCGTAGACCCCGTCATCCAGGCGCTGTTCGAAAATATCGACGACCCAATGCCCCCCCTGAATATCAATACTCAGTTCGTGCTGCTTCATGATCCCTCCTGATTAGCGTTGCCAGTATGGGTATGCAGAAACACAGGGGGAGGGATCAAAAATGACGCCGTGGTCAGGTGCTACCGCTTCGTTCCAGCCCGGCCTGGTACAAGGCGTTCTTTTTCAGATCATAGTGTTTGGCCACGATGGCGGCAGCACGCTTCAGGGGCATCTCGTCGCACAGCATATCCAGCAGTGACAAGGCCTCCGACGGCAGTGAACCTGACTCTTTTTCAGCCGGGCTGACCATCACCACAAACTCCCCTTTCTGATGCACCGGGTCGGCATTCAGCCATGCCAGTACCTCAGCCGGTGTGCCGCTGACATAGGTTTCAAAGGCCTTACTGATTTCTTTGGCAACCACAATCATGCGCCCGGGAAAATGCTGCTGCATTGCTTCAACCGTTGCGGCAATACGACGTGGCGCTTCGTAGAACACCGTTGTACCGGTGCTGTCGGCCAGTGCGGCCAGCGCCTCGCTTTTTGCCTGCGCTTTTACTGGCAAAAAGCCCTCAAAGATAAACCGGTCAGTGGGCAGACCCGATGCACTCAGTGCAGTAATCGCCGCGCACGGTCCGGGCAACGCCACCACGTTCAGCCCCTCTTCCCGGCAACGACGCACCAGCAAAAACCCTGGGTCGCTGATGAGCGGAGTACCGGCATCGCTAATCAGTGCCACCGACTCACCGTCTTTCAGGCGCTGACACAGCATAGCGACCCGCTTGTCCTCGTTGTGCTCATGCAGCGACATCGTGCGGGTAGTAATCGAGAAATGTGACAATAACCGCTGGCTGTGACGCGTATCCTCAGCGGCAATCCAGTCAACACAGCGGAGCGTGTCGATGGCACGGGCAGAGAGGTCATCCAGGTTACCAATCGGGGTTGGCACAATATACAGCGTGGCAGAATCAGTCATAACAATATGGCGGATGAGTAAAAAACACAGTGTACCACGCCACAAGGCCAGATTATTCGCTTAACCGTAGATTTTCGCCCCGGTTCAGATACACTTGGCGCTAACGGAATTGAAAGGGAGCTTGCAGTGACAGTAACCAGGTTTTTTCGCGCGTTCGGTATAAGTGTGCTTGCCACGGCGCTGGTCGCCTGTTCAGCTCAGCCAAAGCAACAGCGCGCCCCGGTCCGTCCGGTCGTTACGCAAGCCGAACCCACCGTCACAGAAACCGATACTATCGCCGACACCCTGGCCGCAGCAAAGCAGGCCTGGCTGGAAGGTGACACCCTGCTGGCAAACCGCTATCTGCTTGATTTGACCGATGACTACCTGAGCGCGGGTAATATTACCGAAGCCCGCCAGATCCTGCTCACACTGCGCGAACGCGGTATTCCTGAACAGCAGCGTAACCAGGCCGATCTCCTGACCGTCGCCGCCTACATTCATGATCCATCCGTGAAACCCTCCGCCTTACTGCCGTTACTTGAAGGCCGGGACCTACAGGGAAAATGGGCACCACGAAAGCAGCAGTTGCTGCGTCAGCTGTATCTGTCCACTGGCCAGTGGCTGGCAGCGGCGAATACCCAGCTGATGCTGGACAGTACGTCGCCGGATGTGGTGAAGAGCGTATGGGAGTGGACTAATCAGGCCTCAGAAGCCGAGCGCCGCAGTGCCGAACAGGATTACCCGTTGTTACGTCCTTATCTGGCTCTGTATAACCTGCTGGCAACCACCGGCACAAAGCAGGAAGAGGCAGCCCAGGCCCTTGAACAGTATAAACAGGTGTATCGTTCGCATCCGCTGACACTGGCCCTTCCCGGCCTGGTTACCGACCCGGCTACACTGGTGCAGCCGGATATTGACAAGCTGGCAATATTACTGCCGCTCAGCGGGCGGTTCGAAGATACCGGCACGGTAGTAAAAGACGGCATTCTTGCAGCATATTACGCACAGCTTGAGGCCGGCAGCAGTCGGCGCGCGTTGCCCACCTTACGTTTTATCGACACCCAGGATAAATCAGCCGAACAACTGCTGAGCGAGATTGGTGAAACCCGCTGGCTTATTGGCCCGCTGTTAAAAGACACACTGGATATCCTGTTGCCGGTATTGCCACCGTCAGTCACCATGCTGGCACTGAACCGCACAGACGAGGTGCAGCAAAATGAGATCCCTGACGCGCTGACCGGACAGCACCTGTTTTTCTCGCTGGCCCCTGAGGACGAGGCCTATCAGCTGGCTGATCTGGTGTTCAGCAAGGGCTATCGTGCGCCCATTGTAGTGGCATCTCAAAGTAGTCTTTATCAGCGCATGCATGATGCCTTCAGCGAACGCTGGTCGGTATTGAGTGCCCGCACTACCGGCGACAGACCCAACCTGACCACTGTCACCTTCTCTGACACCGCGTCGCTGCGCGACGGCATTACCCGCGCCCTTGACGTGGCGCAGAGTAACGAGCGCATTCAGCAGATTAAGTACATGATTAACGAAGAAGTGTACGACATGCCACGTAACCGTCAGGACATAGACGCTGTGGTGGTGTTCGCGTCGCCGCAACATACCGAGCTGCTGAACCCGATGATTGAAGCCAGCCTGCTGCCGGCAGACAATTCGCGGGTACCGGTGTATGCCACGTCACGTTCGATGGATTATGACAGCGGTAAAAACCAGTGGCGTGACCTGGAGAATGTCCGTTTTATTGATATGCCCTGGATGCTGCCCAATCCACCATGGCGCACCCTTGCTCAACAGGCAACGACCATTTGGCCTAACCGCCTGACCGCGGCACGCCGGCTGTTTGCCTTTGGTGTTGATGCCTATAATTTGCTGCCCTATGTGGCAAACCTCAAGGCGTTCCCGCAGTCATCTGTTGACGGACTGACCGGCACGCTGACGCTGGACAGAGACGGTAACATTACCCGCCACCTGCCCACCGCGATTATTCGCAACGAGCGAATACAACAAACCGGAGAGTAACACGCATGTCTGTACGCCAGGGAAGTGCGGCAGAGGATAAAGCCCAGGCCTATCTGGAAGCGCAGGGACTGGTGCTGAAGGCACGCAATTACCGCACCCGGCGGGGCGAGCTGGATTTGGTGATGCTGGACGGCGCAACACTGGTCTGCATTGAGGTAAAATACCGCGCCAGCGACCGGCACGGTCAGCCTTTTGAAACCGTTAACTACGCCAAGCAGCAGCGGCTGCGCGCCGCGTTTATGGTGTACTTAGTGAACCAGCGTCTTAATCCGGCGCATACTTCGTTACGTTTCGACGTGGTAAGCATCACCAGAAATGACCTAATCTGGCTTAAAAATGTTATTATCTGAAACCACAGTAAGCAGGACAGTTACGCGATAATGATTGAAAACATAAAAGCAAATTTTACCGAAAGCATTCAAACCAAAATTGCTGCCTCTGAAATTCTTCCTGAGGCCATTGAGAAAGCCGCCACCATGATGGTTGAAGCACTCATCCGCGGCAACAAAATCCTTAGCTGCGGTAACGGCGGGTCTGCGGGTGACGCCCAGCACTTCTCGTCTGAAATGCTCAACCGGTATGAGCGTGATCGTCCCAGCCTGCCAGCCATTGCGCTGAGCACTGACACGTCCACACTAACGTCGATTGCTAATGACTACAGCTACGACGAGATTTTTGCCAAGCAGGTACGCGCATTAGGTCAGCCGGGCGACATTCTGCTCGCCATTTCTACCAGCGGTAACTCACGTAACGTGATTGCGGCGATGGAAGCGGCCTTGTCGCGCGATATGACGATTGTTGCCCTGACCGGCAAGGACGGTGGCGAAATGGCAGGCTTCCTGAGCGAACATGACGTCGAAATTCGCGTGCCATCAAACCGCACAGCGCGTATCCAGGAAGTGCATTTGCTGGTGATCCATAACCTGTGTGAGTGCATCGACGACAGCCTGTTCCCGGCAGATCACGCGGACGCCTGATCATGAGCCGGATGCGACAGCTTGGACTCATCTCGCTGCTGCTTGGTGCGCTTTGTCTGCAGGGCTGCGTGGTCGCGGTAGGTGCTGCCGGAGCAATGGCGGCGAAAGTCGCCAATGACCGTCGTACCGTGGGTACTCAGCTTGATGATCAGAATGCCTCTTCTGCCGTGGCCTTTCAGTGGTCTAAAAGCGAGGCGCTGAAAAACGAAGCCAACCTTGAGGTAGACGTATACAACGGCATTGCGCTGCTGACCGGCCAGGCCCCCAGCCAGACCCTGATTGATGAAGCGGTCTCACTGGCCAGGCAGGTAGAGTACATCACCAAAATTCACAACCAGATACGATTAGGCCCGCCGGTTGACGCGGTAACCCAGGCAAACGACATCTGGCTGGCATCAAAAGTCCGCACACAAATTGTCGCCGACGAGCGCGTTCCCGCGCTGCAGGTAAAAGTGATTGTGCAGAACAGCGAAGTCTTCCTGATGGGCAAACTGACCAACCAGGAAGCCACAGCCGCGGTCGATATTGCGCGCAATACCACCGGCGTTGGCCGCGTTGTCCGCGCCTTCGAAATTTTATAATTCTGGTTTCTGTCAGCGTCACCTTTGACGCTGACACCGCCTCTCTTCTCTTTCCCTCGGTTTGCGACAAACACCTCTATTTTGTCGACAATATAGCCATTTTCATTTGACGAACGCAGATATGAGGTCTATATTGTCGACACTTTCAATTTGCAAAGTCAGAGTGTATGACCGTCAGTATTGGCCTTGAAGCGCCGGTAACCAACGCAGATAAAACGTTCTTCCAGTTACGAAAAGACATCGTAGAGGGTGAAATTGCGGCTGGCAGCAAATTAAGTGAGACCGAATTGTCGACAAAATACAGCGTCAGCCGGGCAGTGATCCGCGAAGCAATAAACCGCCTGGCAAGCTGTCATCTGGTCGAGCGTCGCGCCAATGTCGGTGCCCGCGTTGTCGCCCTGTCTACCGAGGGACTGATTCAGCTGTATCAGGTCAGAGAAGCGCTGGAAGGTATGGCCGCCCGGCTTGCCGCCCGCAACATGACCGACGAGGAAATTACCTCGCTGCAGCACCTTATCGACAGTCACTTCAATAATGTCAAAGACGGCGAGTCCTATTACCAGGAAGCCGGCGACGTCGACTTTCATTACCGTATTGTGCTGGGCAGCAAAAATGCCCACCTGATCAGTGTACTGATAGACGGTTTGTATCACCTGGTGCGCATGTACCGGGTGCAGCTTGGTATGGCCGGACCTCGTGTGACGCGGGCCTATGACGAACATCGTCATATTGTGGAAGCCATCATTCACCGGGATGAGGAACTGGCAGAAATGCTGATGCGACGCCATATTCTTTATTCCAAAAATAATATCGAAGACAAACTTCGCCTTTCTTACCCTAACTAACCAAAGAGCTAATATGATGAGTGCAGGAAAAAAATTCAGACAGGCACTGGCTGACAACAAGCCACTGCAGATTGTTGGTACCATTAACGCCTACACCGCCATGATGGCAAAAGCCATTGGCCATAAGGCCGTTTACCTTTCTGGCGGCGGTGTTGCCAACGCCTCTTATGGACTGCCGGATCTCGGCATGACGTCACTGAACGACGTACTGGCTGACGTACAGCGCATTACCAGCGCCTGTGACCTGCCACTGCTGGTAGACATTGACACCGGCTGGGGCGGCGCATTCAACATTGCCAAAACCATCCGCGACATGGAAAAAGCCGGCGCAGCAGCCGTGCACATGGAAGACCAGGTCGCGCAGAAGCGCTGTGGTCACCGTCCGAATAAAGAAGTGGTGTCTACCGAAGAGATGGTTGACCGAATCAAAGCGGCTGTGGATGCCAGAACCGATCCTGATTTCTTTATTATGGCGCGGACCGATGCCTTCGCCCAGGAAGGTCTGGATGCCGCCATTGCACGTGCGAAAGCCTATGTAGAGGCCGGTGCTGACGGCATTTTTGCTGAAGCGGTGCAGACCGAAGAACACTACCGTGCGTTCAGCGACGCGCTGGATGTACCGATTCTGGCCAACATAACCGAGTTTGGTAAAACCGAATTGTGGAACAAAGCAGAGCTGGGTGAATGGGGTGCCGACATGGTGCTGTATCCGCTGAGCGCGTTCCGTGCTATGAACAAGGCGGCCGAAACCGTCTACAAGAGCATTCTGGAAAACGGCGATCAGAAAGCCGTAGTCGATATGATGCAAACCCGTATGGAGCTTTACGATTATCTGGGTTACCACGACTACGAGCAGAAACTTGACGCGCTGTTTGCGAAAGACAAATAAACACAGTTAACTCACGAATTACCCTACATTTTTGAATCGGGAGACGTAAAAATGGCAAAACAACTCAGCGGTGCTGGCCTGCGTGGTCAGGTAGCAGGAAAAACAGCCCTGTCGACAGTCGGTAAATCCGGCTCAGGTCTCACCTACCGTGGTTATGACGTAAAAGATCTGGCCAACAACTGCCAGTTTGAGGAAGTGGCGTACCTTATCCTCAAAGGCAAGCTGCCCAACCAGACCGAACTGCATGCCTATAAGGAAAAACTGCGTTCTCTGCGCAGCCTGCCACAGGCACTGAAAGAAGTGCTGGAGCGTATTCCAAAAGACGCACACCCAATGGATGTGCTGCGTACCGGCTGTTCTATGCTGGGTAACCTGGAAACCGAAACCGACTTTTCGCAGCAGCAGGACGTTACCGACCGCATGCTGGCCTGTTTCCCAAGCATCATCTGTTACTGGTACCGCTTCAGCCACGACGGCGTGCGCATTGACGTTGAAACTGACGACGATTCTATCGGCGGTCACTTCCTGCATATGCTGCATGGCGAAAAGCCGCGCGAGCTCCATGAGCAGGTAATGCATGTATCACTGATCCTGTACGCCGAGCACGAATTTAATGCGTCTACTTTCACCGCCCGCGTGTGCGCGTCTACCCTGTCTGACATGCACTCATGCGTTACCGGTGCGATTGGCTCACTGCGTGGTCCGCTGCACGGTGGTGCCAACGAAGCGGCAATGGAAATGATTGAGAAGTTCACGTCACCGGATCATGCCGAGAAAGAGATGATGGGCATGCTGGAGCGTAAAGAGAAAATCATGGGCTTCGGCCACGCGATTTACTCAGAGTCTGATCCGCGTAACGAAATCATCAAGGAATGGTCAGAAAAACTGGCCAGCGATGTGGGCGACGAGGTGCTGTACCCGGTATCGGTTCGTTGCGAGGAAGTCATGTGGCGCGAGAAGAAACTGTTCTGTAACGCCGACTTCTTCCACGCGTCAGCGTATAACTTCATGGGTATCCCCACTAAGCTGTTTACCCCTATTTTCGTGATGTCACGTCTGACCGGCTGGGCCGCTCACGTCATGGAGCAGCGCGCTGACAACCGTATTATCCGCCCATCAGCGGAATACACCGGTGAAGAACTGCGTAAAGTTCCGCCTCTGTCAGAGCGTTAAGCCGCTTTCGCAGGCCGGCGACCTCTGTGTCGCCGGCTTTTTGGTATGAGGACGGCGAACCGTCCTCGCCAGCAAGGAGATTGTTATGAACCTGGATTATCGCAAGCCCCTTCCCGGCAGCAACGTCGACTTTTACGACGCGCGGGAAGCGGTTGATGCCATTGAACCCGGCGCCTATGCCAAACTGCCATATACGTCACGCGTACTGGCAGAAAACCTGGTAAGAAAATGCCCGCCAGAAAACCTGAAAGCCTCGTTAGAGCAGCTGATTTACCGCAAACGCGACCTTGATTTTCCATGGTTTCCTGCCCGCGTGGTATGCCATGACATTCTGGGCCAGACCGCACTGGTCGACCTCGCCGGTCTGCGTGACGCCATCGCCGCTAAAGGGGGCGATCCGGCCAAGGTAAACCCGGTTGTGCCTACCCAGCTGATTGTTGACCACTCGCTGGCAGTGGAGCATGCCGGTTTCGAAAAAGACGCGTTTGAAAAAAACCGCGCCATTGAAGATCGCCGGAACGACGACCGTTTCCACTTTATTAACTGGACCAAAACAGCGTTTAAAAACGTCGATGTGATCCCGCCGGGCAACGGCATTATGCACCAGATTAACCTGGAGCGGATGTCACCGGTGATCCAGAACCGTGACGGTGTTGCTTTCCCGGATACCCTGGTGGGTACCGACAGCCACACCCCACACGTGGATGCGCTTGGGGTTATCGCCGTAGGCGTAGGTGGTCTTGAAGCTGAAAGCGTCATGCTGGGCCGTGCATCGTACATGCGTCTGCCTGACATTGTGGGTGTGGAGCTGACCGGCAAACCCAAGCCGGGCATTACGGCCACCGACATTGTACTGGCACTGACCGAGTTTTTGCGTAAAGAGCGTGTGGTCTCGGCCTATCTGGAATTCTTCGGTGAAGGCGCCTCTGCCCTGACACTGGGCGACCGCGCGACCATCTCCAACATGACACCGGAGTATGGTGCCACTGCCGCGATGTTCTACATTGACGAGCAGACCATTGACTATCTGCGACTGACCGGCCGTGAAGACAAGCAGATTGCGCTGGTAGAAAACTACGCCAAGCATACCGGTTTGTGGGCGGATGACATGACAACCGCTGAATACGAGCGCGTGCTGACATTTGATTTATCCAGTGTTGACCGCACCATGGCAGGACCGTCTAACCCGCATGCCCGTTTGCCTACCTCTGAGCTGGCGAACCGCGGTATTGCCGGGGCGTGGACCGAAGAAGAAGGCAAAATGCCTGATGGCGCCGTGATCATTGCCGCCATCACCAGTTGTACCAACACCAGTAACCCGCGCAACGTAATTGCTGCCGGCCTGCTGGCCCGCAATGCCAATAAACGCGGCCTGACCCGCAAGCCCTGGGTGAAAACCTCACTGGCGCCAGGCTCTAAAGCGGTGAAGCTGTATCTGGAAGAGTCCCATCTGCTGCCCGAACTGGAGTCGCTGGGCTTTGGTGTGGTCGCCTTTGCCTGTACTACCTGTAACGGCATGAGCGGTGCGCTGGACCCGGATATTCAGCAGGAAATTATTGACCGCGATCTGTACGCCACCGCGGTGTTAAGCGGTAACCGTAACTTCGATGGCCGTATTCACCCGTATGCCAAACAGGCGTTCCTGGCATCGCCACCCCTGGTTGTCGCGTACGCCATTGCCGGTACCATCCGTTTCGACATTGAAAAGGATATCCTGGGCACCGACAAAGACGGCAACCCGGTAACCCTGAAAGATCTGTGGCCAACGGATGAAGAAATTGATGCCATTGTGTCGCAGTACGTGAAGCCGGAACAGTTCCGCAAAGTGTACGAGCCAATGTTCGACATTCGTCAGGAAGACACCAGCAACATTAACCCGCTGTATGAATGGCGTGAGATGAGCACCTACATCCGCCGTCCCCCTTACTGGGAAGGCGCGATGGATGCACCGCGCACCATGAAAGGCATGCGACCGCTGGCTATTCTGGGTGACAATATCACGACCGATCACCTGTCGCCGTCAAACGCCATTCTGCCAACCAGTGCCGCTGGTGAATACCTGGCAAAAATGGGGCTGCCGGAAGAAGACTTTAACTCGTACGCCACACACCGAGGTGACCACTTAACGGCCCAGCGCGCTACGCTGGCCAACCCGAAAGTGTTCAATGAAATGGTGGTGGAAAACGGCGAAGTGAAGCAGGGTTCACTGGCCCGCATCGAGCCGGAAGGCAAAGTGGTGCGCATGTGGGAAGCCATTGAAGAATACATGAAGCGCAAGCAGCCGCTGATCATTGTGGCCGGTGCCGATTACGGACAAGGCTCATCGCGTGACTGGGCCGCCAAAGGCGTCCGTCTGGCAGGCGTGGAAGTGATTGTGGCAGAAGGTTTCGAGCGTATTCACCGTACCAACCTGATTGGTATGGGTGTACTGCCGCTGGAGTTTAAACCGGGCACCACCCGTAAAACGCTGAAACTGGACGGTACCGAAACCTACGACGTGGCAGGCGAACCGTCACCAGGCGCCACCCTGACACTGCAAATCCATCGTCAGAACGGCGACACCCTGGATGTGCCGGTCACCTGTCGTCTGGATACTGCCGAAGAAGTGTCGATTTACTCGGCCGGTGGTGTGTTGCAGCGCTTCGCCCAGGACTTCCTGGAAGCCAACAGCTAGGAAATGCCCATTGAAGCAGGGAGGGGCACGTCCCCTCCAGGCACGCCGTGAACCCATCCATGGGGGCTCCGCTGCCGCATCCCTGCGGCAGAGGGCCTAGCGGTAACGTGCCCCTCCCTGCTTCTGGCGTATTTCACTTCGCTTTAATTTTTAGGTGGATAGACTTATGACGACGTTTGCACCCCAGGTTAAAGTACCTGCCACGTATATGCGTGGCGGAACCAGTAAAGGGGTTTTCTTTAATCTGGCTGATTTACCTGCCTCGGCGCAGCAGCCGGGACCAGCGCGTGACGCCCTGCTGCTGCGTGTTATTGGCAGCCCCGACCCCTACGGCAAACATACCGACGGGATGGGCGGCGCCACATCCAGCACCAGTAAAACCGTTATTCTCAGCAAAAGTGAGCGCGACGGTTTTGATGTTGATTACCTGTTCGGTCAGGTCTCTATCGACAAGCCGTTTGTCGACTGGAGCGGTAACTGCGGCAACCTGACAGCCGCGGTCGGCGCGTTTGCCATTCAGCAGGGCCTGGTGGATAAAAGTCGTATCCCTGATAACGGCGTCGCCGTGGTGCGGGTATGGCAGGTGAATATCAGCAAAGCCATTATTGTACATGTACCTATTACCAACGGCGAAGTGCAGGAAACCGGTGACTTTGAACTCGATGGCGTGACCTTCCCGGCCGCTGAAATCAAAGTGGCATTTAAAGATCCTGCCGACGGCGAGGGGGCGATATTCCCGACCGGCCGTCTGGTCGACACGCTGGACGTGCCCGGTGTTGGTACGCTGGAAGCCACTATGATCAATGCCGGTATTCCAACTATTTTTGTCAATGCTGAAGATATTGGTTACACCGGCACCGAGCTGCAGGACGACATTAACAGCGACAATGACGCCCTCGCCCGCTTTGAGGCGATTCGTGCACACGGGGCAGTGAAGATGGGGCTGATCAACAACATCGGCGAAGCCGCCTCACGCCAGCATACGCCAAAAGTGGCCATGGTTGCGCCGCCGCGCGATTACAAAGCCTCGAGCGGTAAAGACGTGCTGGCCGCTGATATTGATGTACTGGTACGTGCCATGTCCATGGGCAAGCTGCACCACGCCATGATGGGCACCGCAGCCGTCGCGATTGCCGCCGCTGCTGCTATTCCGGGTACCCTGGTAAATCGCGCTGCCGGCGGTAAAGACCGCGAGTCCGTTGTCTTCGGACATCCGTCCGGTACGCTGGAAGTGGGCGCAAAAGCAACTCTGGACGGTGAGCGCTGGCATATCGAAGAAGCGGTAATGAGCCGTTCAGCGAGGATCCTGATGGAAGGCACGGTGCATGTGCCACCTGAAGGGTTTTAATTTGAATTGAAAAAGGGGCGAAAGCCCCTTTTTCGTTTCAGTTGCCAGAAAAGTGTAAGCATTGATATTTATCAATATTTTACGTCGCGGATCCACACCAGACATCTATACTCATTAATTAAAAGTAAGAAAATGGATTTAAATGGAAACGCGCACACCATTCATCGCTATCGGGGCTTCTGCCGGAGGTCTTGAAGCGCTCTCGGAATTCTTCAGACATATCGATAAAACCGTCAATGCCTTCATTGTTGTAGCGCAACACCTTTCCCCTAATACATCAAGCATGCTGCATGAGCTACTTGGCAGACACTGTCAATTTCCGGTTCAACAAATTGTCGATGGAATGAAACCCAAACGAAACACCGTGCTGGTAACACCACCGAATTTTGATGTTATTTATGACAAAGGGCATTTGCTCTTGCTTCATCCCGACGCGCTAGTCAAACCCAAACCCAGTATCAACCAGCTTTTAGACTCCCTATCTTGCGCAAGTGATATTCACCCCATTGGTATCATTTTATCTGGAACCGGAAGTGATGGGGCACAGGGACTCATAAAGTTAAAAGCGGCAGGAGGCGTGGCGATAGCACAGGAGCCTGGCACCGCAAAATACAATAGCATGCCGCTATCGGCCATTGCCACTGGCATCGTTGACCATGTATTGTCACCTCAGGAAATAGCCACTCACTTACCGGAAATTATTAAAAATACGTTTAATAGCGACGAGCAAAAACAAGCGCTCTCTGATTATTACCGCATCATTGTTGAAACCCGGCGGTTGTCAGGTCTGGATCTGACGCAATACAAAACGGCGACGATTGAGCGCCAGATCCAGCGGCGAATGAAAGAAACGCAGTGTCACTCAATGTATGAATATGCTGAACTACTTTCTACAACCCCCTCCGAAGTGGTCATTTTCACCCAGAAAGTTCTCATACCCGTAACCGAGTTTTTCAGAGACAAAGTCTGCTTTGAAGCGTTAAAACAACGTCTGAGCGTTATGGTTAAAGAGCATGATAACGAGAAGCCCTTCAGAGTATGGGTGCCTGCCTGTGCAACGGGTGAAGAAGCGTATTCTATTACTATGTTATTGCTCGAGTTGAGGCATCAGCATAACCGGCATTTTGAAATTAAAATTTTTGGCACTGACCTCGATGCGAATGCGTTATCCGTAGCGAGAAAAGCAAAGTATCCGACCAGTTCGCTAGACCCTGTCCCACGCAACCTTATAAACAAATATTTCGTCATTGCAGGGAAGGAAGCCGTGTTAAACGAGATAGTTAAGTCATGCATTACCTTCTCCCGCCACAACGTTATTCAGGATCCTCCATTTTCACATATCGATGTAATCAGTTGTCGGAATTTGTTGATTTATTTCACGCCGAAACTACAGCAAAGAGTGCTCGAGACCTTCCACTATTCGCTTAACGAGCATGGCACATTATTTCTCGGACAAGCCGAAACCACAGGAGACAGCACACTCTTCACGCCAGTCAGTGCTGAGCAACGCACCTATAAAAAAGTGCAAAATAAACACGTCCATCGCAACCCAGCACTAAGAATGACAGACATAGCGCTCAGAGAGATGGATAGTATGTCGCAGCAGCCCTCATCACCTTCACCCACTCTTGAGATGCTTGCGTACAAATCTATATGCCAAGGTTCGTTTAATAGTTTTGTCGTTATAAATCAATCTAATACCGTCATTTACACGTCTGAGGAATCTAAGGCATTACTGTCATTTAACTCAGTAACTCCGACCCTGCTCATCACAGACCTTCTTCCTGCTCCACTCTGTACAGAAATAAAAGCCATGTTGTTAAAGGTGCGTCGGGACGCAGCAAAAACGGCTGGTATTGTTCATTCTCTGGAAGTCAACGGAACAAAGCGCGCCATTCAGCTTCAGATTTTTCCACTTTATCCGCACCAGTTTGATGACCTGGTGATTATTTTGGTTGATAAACCTGTTTTAGAGCTGACAGCAGGTGAAAAAAGTGACCAGGACACAACGCCTTCGCAACAACAACTGCAACACGAACTGGAAGCGACCAAAGAATCCTTACGCACGGTTATTGATGAACTCGACTCTTCCAACGAGGAATTACAAGCCCTGAATGAAGAACTTCAGTCATCGAACGAAGAACTGCAGGCAACGAATGAAGAGTTACAGACTACCAATGAAGAATTGCAGTCGACTAACGAAGAACTTTGCACGGTCAACGATGAAGTTATTCAGAAAAACTTCGAACTGGAAGCCTTGAACAGCGAGATGCATAATCTGTATCAGTCCGCAAACGCCATGTTTCTCATTCTGGATGCAGACCTCAACGTTAAACGCGCCGATCCAAAACTGGACAATATCCTGAGGCCCGATTCGCTGTCGAAAGGCAAGTACTGGAAAAATCTTGACTGGAAAATACCGCTAAAACAACTTGAAAAGCTTATCGATGCAACGCTGGAAGACAAGAAGAAACGAAAGTGTGTGACAACGGTAGGCAAAGACTTTTATCTTTCTGAAGTCTCTCCCTTCATCGTCGGATTTGATAGAACGAATGGGGTTGTACTGAGTTTTACCAACATTACCGAATTGCAGCAGCACAAACTGAAAGCCGAAACATTCTCCAAAGAGTTGGAAGAGCTGATTGACGCAAATCCGGACGGTGTCATCGCAATAAGTAAAAAAGGCATTATTACGCAATGTAATTCCCAGGCGGCAAAAATATTTGGCTATCTGCCCAAAGAACTTATTGGGCAAAATGTCAGTATTTTAATGCCAGAACATATCGCCAAAGAACATGATGACTACCTCAATCGTTATGCACGGACCGGAGAGAAACGGATTATTGGAGTACCCCGGCGATTAACGGGAAAAAATAAAACCGGGCAACTTATCCCTCTGGAGCTTCATATTGCCGAGTTCAGCAAGCCTGCCCATGAGTCAAAGTATATTTCCGTAATTCGGGATATCACACTATCGCTTGAAATTGAGAACAAGTTAAAGAACCTAGAAGAACAAGCCACTGTTACACTGGAGAACATTCACGATGCAGTGATACGGGTTGATAACAACTGGCACGTGCTTTTTGCTAACCATGAAGCTGAAAGCTGGTTCCACGCCAGCAATTACAGGAACAAGCCGCTGGGTTCTGTCATGCGGTTATTTGATCCTGTCACACATACATTGTTGCGCTATGAAGACTTACCAACCGAAAAAGGTTCCGCTGTAAAAGTACTTTTCGTTAGTGGTAATAACGAAAAAACACTGCAAATAAAGGTATATCCTTTCTCCAGGGACGAAAAAAAACCTTCCACGACACAGTACGTGCTGGTTATTCAGGATATCACGCTACAGGAACAGGTATTTCAGCGGGTTGAATGGGAGTCCAGACACGATCCGCTCACTGAATTGTATAACCGCAGTTACTTTATGAGTAAGCTCAGCGAATTACTCACCCGACTGGCCGAGCAGAATGAAAGGCGCAGCCACATTCTCATGTTTATCGACCTTGATCAGTTTAAAGTGGTAAACGACACGGCCGGTCATGAAGCCGGGGACGAGCTGTTAAAACAACTGGCGCAAGAACTCAACGCAAAGTTACGTGATCGCGATATTCTGGCGCGGCTTGGTGGTGATGAGTTCGTACTACTGATAGAGAACTGTCCGGTTCATCGTGCACAACATATCGCAGGCGATATTATTCAACATGTAGAAGACTTCCGGTTCAGCCATGAAAACAAGTTATTTCGAATTGGTGCATCAATAGGAATAACCCGATTGCACCCCTACACCTCCGCAAATGAAGTCCTCAGTCTGGCCGATCACGCGTGTTATCAGGCCAAAGAACAGGGCAGAAACAATTTCGTATTTATGGAAAGTCAGGAAGGACATCCTATCACCGCGGATATGCTGCATATTCAGGCAATAAACGACGCCCTCGAGCACAATCGATTTGAGTTCTACCTTCAACAAATAGCCCATACCCATGATGAAAATAAAAATTACTGGGAAGTGCTATTACGACTCCGGAACCAGCATGGCGAACTTGTCTCTCCCGGGTCTTTTTTACCCATAGCAGAACGTTTTAACCTTATTCATCGGATTGACGAATGGGTAATGAAACAACTCAGCGCCCAGCTTAAACAACTTGTGATTGAAGTCGGCGAGCTTTGCATCCCTCGCCTCTCTATCAACATGTCAGCACAATCGCTTTCCGGAAGACAAATCGCCAGTCAGTTTAAAACGCACTTCAGTGGTTGTGGCTTGCCCTACTCTCATTTTACGTTGGAAGTAACCGAGACCGCCGCGATCAGTCATTATGCAACAGCAAAAGCATGCCTTGATGAGCTAAGTAAGCTTGGCGTCAAAATTGCGATCGACGATTTTGGATCAGGTATGGCGTCTTTTAACTATATTCGTAAATTACCGATCGATGTCATCAAAATAGATGGCAGTATCGTTAAAGATATAGAAAACGACATTCTTGACGCGACGCTGGTTGAGTCAATCCAGAGTATTGCCGAGGTGCTTGACTGTGAAACCGTTGCAGAGTTTGTAGAAAGCGCGGCGATACATAACAAAATTAAGCAGCTTGGCGTGAATTACATGCAGGGGTATTTCGTGAAAAAGCCTATATCCTGGTCTGAGTGGACGAATGAAATAGCACAACGCGCATCGACGTAGATGTGCGAACCGTCGCCTTCAGTAAACTAGTTCGTCAGGGTGGACCGAAAACCTTGTCTCGTTAACTTTGAGAGTGCATGTCGCTCTTTCTGATCGTAATAACCGAGGTTATTCTTTACTCTCGCTCACAATGTCTTTTTTCAGGGCAAGCACAATAATAAAAATTGCACCGAAGGGCGGAAAAAAGGCGCAGAAGAAGCCGATAACGGCAGTCAGGGCGGGGTTTTCGGTTTTACGCTTCCCCAGGTAATAACCAATACCTCCCAGAATAATCGCTAAAACCAGTATGCCTTGTCCATATAGTGTGACGTTGATGTTCATACATTATCTTCCGTGACAGGGTGTTTGAGAGTAGAGCATAGCAGGCCATTCCGCCGTTGTCCGACTTGCCTGACCGCATAAAAAAGCCGACAGTCTTCTGTCGGCTTTTTACCTTACACCCGGTTAACCTCAGCTTTTCTGACTGCTGATCCAGCGGTTAATTTTCTCTTCCAGAATAGGCAGTGGCAGTGCGCCGGTGCCCAGTACCTGGGCGTGGAACGCTTTAATATCAAACTTCTTGCCCAGCGCGGCTTCGGCTTTTTTGCGCAGTTCCTGAATTTTCAGGGCGCCCACTTTATACGCCAGCGCCTGAGAAGGAATAGCGATATAACGCTCAACTTCAGCCACTACTTCAGTGCGGGTCATACCCGAGTTTTCCAGCATAAAGTCAATCGCCTGCTCGCGGGTCCAGCCTTTTGCGTGAATACCGGTATCCACAACCAGACGCATCGCGCGCAGCTGCTCGTCCATCAGTGTGCCGTAGCGATTCCATGGATCGTCAAAGAAGCCCATTTCATAGCCTAAGGTTTCTGAATACAGCGCCCAGCCTTCGACATACGCGGTGTTACCGCCAAAGCGCATAAACGCGGGCAGCGCCTCGTTTTCCTGCGCCAGACTAATCTGGAAGTGGTGTCCCGGTGCCCCTTCGTGCAGGTACAGGGTCACGTTACCGGTTGTCAGGCGGCTTGGCAGATCGTAGGCATTAAAGTAGAAGGTGCCCGGCCGCGAGCCGTCAGGCGTACCCTGCTGATATGAACCGCCGGCCTGGAACTGCTCAATGGCAGGATCATACGGTTTGATTTCCAGTGACGACTTCGGCAGCAGCGAGAAATACTCACCAATTTTCTCATCTACTTCACGGCCAATACGGTAGTAGTCTTCAGTCAGGCTTTCACGCGACTCTGGCTTGAATTTAGGATCGGTACGCACATAGTCGAAAAATTCGTTCAGTGTGCCTTCAAAGCCCACTTCATCCATAATTTCCAGTACGCCGTTTTTAATGCGCTCTACCTCGTTCAGCCCCAGAGTGTGCAGGTAATCTGCAGTCAGCGGCAGCGTGGTAGTATCCTCAATCATCAGCTCATACAGGGCCTTACCCCCTTTCATATCGCTAAGACCAATACTTTCGCGTGCAACAGGGAGGTACTCGTCACGCAGGAAGTCGCGCATGCGCTCGGTCGACGCGTAAATGGCCTGGGTGGCGGTTTCATATTCTTTGGTCAGGCGCGCTTTGTCCTCGTCGCTGAAACTGTCCGGGAAGTTTTTCACCGGGCCCCAGTACTGAGACTCTTTCATGGGAATAGACAGTTGCGTATCCAGTTGCTTGATCACGCGGTCGATGGTCAGCTTGGTTTCCAGCACGCCGGTTTCCATCCCTTCACGGAAACGTTCAATAGAGCGCTCGCCAATATCAATATAGTCTTTGTGGCGTGACAGGTTGTTTTCATAGTCTTCTACTGTTTTAAACGGCGCCGCGCCCTTGCCGCTGGCGAATGTTGGGTAGAACGTATGAAAACCGCTGAAGTGGTTTACCGGGCGCACTTCGGTCAGAGCACGCATCTCTTCGGTCGAACCTTTCAAAGACTGTTCCTGATTGTATTTGAACACGTCATAGGCGAGCTTGTCGGTGTCACTCAGCTTGCTGCGATCAATTTTTTCCAGTTCAGAAATATTCAGCAGCGTGTTGGTGCGCGATGCAATCGCCTGTGCGTCGGTCAGATAGTCTCCGAGGCGATCAGCGCGGCGCATGTCGCCACGAAACAGTCCATAAACCGGATTTAGAGCCAGGTTGCGCTCATCTGCCGCAGCAAAAAGTGCAAACAGACGGTCGTGTTCAGTTTGCTGCTGTTCGGCGGCCACGGCGTGGCCTTTTGCGTGATTGTCTGCCATCACCGGCATACCGGTGGCCGCAACCACGGCACTGCTGATTAAAAGGGTTTTAAAAAGTTTCACTGGTTCTCCTCATGCCCTGTGTCAGGGTTATCATTTTACTTACTGGCAGGCAGACGCTGCCGCCTGCTCAAAATGGGTTACTGCAGGTATCCCCTGCCCTTTACATCCAGGAACGCTTACGCGACTCCATCGCATACAACACATGATTGGCCAGCGCGTACGCAGTGTGTTCTGGCAAAAACGGGACGGTAATCGCGCCGGACGCCAGCACGAACTTTACCGTCGCCACCTTGCCGCGCCTCATCCACAGGCTTTGTCGCACGCTGATTTGCTGTAACTTGTCGTGTTTAAAGCAGCGCAAATCGCGCCCCACCAGACCGCTGCGCACATAGACATGGCGGTTGTCCCAGGCGATGCCCCAGCGCTTCCAGCGCAGCGTAAGCAGGGCAACCACCAGCGCATACACACCACTAAGTATCAGCGCAGGCTGCCAGTGCTGCTGCACCACCAACGCGGTCAGCAGCACGCTGTACGGCAAAGCCCATAGCGCTGCCCAGTGCGACAGGTAGCGACGGGTCACTGGCTGGTAGTCAGTCTGGTACATCTGATTGTCTGGCAATACTTCGCGCGCCAGCACACGCGCTTCGTCAACCGTGACCGACGGCACCAGCAGTTTGCTGGCCGACATCAGTACTGCTTTCTGACCCTGACGGGCAGTGACGTTTTGCAGGAAATACAGGTTCACGCGCTTTAGCAGGGTATCCAGCCAGTCCTGTCTGGCCGCTACCACCTGGATACGTGACGCCCGCATGCCTACTTCGTGCTTGTTCAGTAATCCGCTGCGACGAATATAGCGGTCGCCCAGGCGGGTCAGGGTATACCCGTGAAATGTAAAGATGGCGCCGGCAATGCTAAGCAGCGACAACAGCATCATCACAATCAGCACAATAGTGAGTGAATACAGCCCTACCTGCCACCAGCTTGCGGCCTGCTCGCCGGCCAGCTGCTTCAGGCTTAGCTGGTTGGCGGTCAGCCATTCGGCAATTGCGTTAGACGCGTTATCAATAAACGGGGCGGCGGCCCCCAGAATAATCCATACACGGTTATTGGTAATGCCATGGATCACCAAATCGAGCGTACTGCGGGTGTTCAGCACCTGTTCGGCAGGTGCTGACTGATTGTCTTCGGCAGGCACATCAGACCGGCTTTGCTGCTGTTGCAACACCTGGTCTTTTAAGTTGCTGGCATAGGACAGCGGCACCGCCACCAGCTCGGCTTCATCACTGGCACTGCCGGCCGTATCCAGAATAACCCGTGCATAATTGAACGGGCGGAAGTAAAAAGGCTGCTCAATTTTAACGTTCTGAATGCGCCAGAACGGCAAATTGCTGTATTTGCGTTTGAGCAGACCGCGTTTAATCTCGACGTGCTGATTCTGTACCCTGAAGCGATATACAAGAAAATTCAGCAGACCGACCACACCCAGTACTGACAGGATCATCAGCACAATAAACGGGGCCCTGCCACCAGGAATATTGTCAAGCACGTTGGCGGTCACGGCCATCGCGGGAATGATGTAAATCAGTCCCTGCGACATGTCTTTTACGCTCGACGCCATAAAATGCACAATCGAAATGGCAGACAGACGCTGCCACCCGGCGACGGTGTCTGCGCCTGATGGGGTAACTGACGGGTCTGCCGGTGACGTCATAGGCGGTTATCGTGCACTGATGTCGCGGTGATCAAGAATAAACTGACGCAGCTGCGCCGCTTTTTCATAGGGCAGACCGGGAATTTCAAAGGTATGTGAGCTGCCACCGGCGGAGTACACCTGCAGGGTAGCCAGCCCGGTCAGACGGGCAATGGGACCGCGCTTTATCTGCACATGCTGCACCCGTAGTATGGGCTGACAGACCAGCGACCGGAACACCAGTCCCGATGACAGGCTGATGTCCTGCTGGCGCACCGAGAAGCGTACCAGCGGATCGGCAAGGTAATGATAGGTTAGCCACAGCGCCCCCAGACAAAATACCACGATGCTGGCCCAGCCCGCATAGACGATCAGCGGGTCAGGCAAGGGGAAGAAAGGCTGCCGGATGGCAACCTGAATCAGCAGCAATACCAGCAGCGTTACCAGCGCCGCCACGCTCATATTAACCTGACGATAGCGCACCGAGACGGGCTCAAGCACCAGTTGCTGTAACGCGGGTAACGCCTGTTCAGACACCGCTTCATTACTGAAGTCACTGCCCTGCACGGATTCTTCCATGTTGTAGCCCTCTGTGTACACCGCCTACGGCAACCAAAATGAGACAGAGAGCCCCGTGCGGGGCGACAAGGCTTGGGTTGGGCCAGTTAGCGTCTCTGTCTCAACCGACGTGCCGTACTAATCGTCGATGTCCTGCTCACTCAGCCACTCGTGCAGCGCCTGCATGTCATGCTGAACTGCCATTTGCAGTTCTTCTACCCAGTCATGCACATTCTGCCACCAGGCCGGGTGGTCACCCTGCTGGATCTGGTTGGCGATGCGTTGCACCCGTGCGAGGCCAACAGAACCTGCTGCACCTTTGATCTTGTGTGCCTGTGAGCACACTTCGGACTTTTCATCGGCAGACAGACTAAGCTGGAGGATCTCCATGTATTCCGGCATTTTCTCCTGGAATACCTTGACGCTCGCACGCACCATATCTTCGCCTATAGTATCAACGAGCATCTGCAGCAGTTCCATGTCCAAAATGTTACTAAGTGTTTTATCCGGTGCAGGCTCCGGTTTTTCTACCACACCGTTCACTTCCAGCGGGGCGGCGGGCTCATGGAACAGCGCATTGAGCACCTCAATCACGCGGCTTTTCTTGACCGGCTTGGCAATGACATCATCCATGCCGTTTTGCAGGTACTCCTCGCGCTTTTTAATCACGTTGGCGGTCAGCGCCACAATAGGAGTCTGGCTGACCAGTTCTTCCTCGTGCAACGTGGCGGCGACTTCAAAGCCATTCATATCAGGCAACTGAATATCCAGCAGAATAAGATCGTACTGGTTGGCTCGGGCCTTTTCGATGGCCTCGGTGCCGGTTTTCGCCACATCCACGGTCTGCCCCAGCTTCTCCAGCAGCGCCTTGGCCACCATAATGTTCAGGTCAATATCCTCAACCAGCAAAATCGACAGCCCGGTCACCTGCAGCTTGGCGACCTGCATGGGCCGGTTTGAAATGTGCACAGGCAAATCTATCTCAAAGCGCGTGCCCTTACCCACTTCACTGGACACGTGAATGTCACCTTTCATCAGCTCAACCATCTGCTTACAAATAGCCAGGCCAATCCCGGTACCGGTAGCCGACTGGTGATCAGGGTGGTCAACCTGGTAATACATGGCGAAAATTTTATCCAGTTCAGATTCGGGGATCCCTACCCCGGTATCCTCAATCACAAACTTCACCATGCTCATTTCATTGTTCGGCTTCGATGCCGACACGGTCAGGCTGACATGTCCTTTCTGGGTGAACTTCACGGCGTTAAACAAAATATTCCACAGGATCTGCCGTAATCGCGTGCCATCCACTTCTACCAGTTCCGGCAGCGGATCGATAATGGTGGTTTTCAGTTCCAGCGCTTTGTCGCGCGCCAGCAGGTCTATAATACTGCTGAGTTCCTCTGTAAAGTCACGCAGCGACACCGTTTTCAGGCTAAGCTCCAGCTTGTCGCGGTCGAGCTTGTCCAAATCAATGATGTCATTAAATATGTTACCCAGTGTGATGGCACTGGCATAAATGGTACTGACCCAGTTGAACTGCTCTTCGGTCAGGTCAGAGTCGCGCAGCATGCGGCTCAGTCCGACAATGCCGTTAAGCGGAGTACGCAGCTCGTGGCTAATGGTCGCAATAAAACGGGTTTTGTCAGTGCTGGCTTTGGCCGCCGCGTTCTCAGCCTGCTTACGTTCGGTCATGTCTCGGCCGAATGACAGCAGTCCAAGGCGTTTGCCGTTATTGTCGAAAAACGGCACACGTTTCATTTCAAAGTAGCGACGACGGCCATCAGCAAAGCGCAGCCATAACTCTTCGGTAATGCTGGCATTCGACTCCAGCACCTCATGGTCGCTGGCCACAATCTGGCGGGCAAGATCTTCCTCGTACACGTCGCTGGGGGTCAGCCCCATCAGTTCTTTTTCGGTTTTGCCGGTCATCAGTTCCGCAGTACGGTTACAACCGGCAAAGCGCCCTTCTTCATTACGGTAATAAATCAGGTCGGGCGAGGCATCGATAATCGAGCGCAGCAGCGTAGACAGTCGTCGGGCCTGCTCTTCCTGCTCAGACTTGTTCTTGATCTCTTTTTCCAGGTCTTCAAATACCGCCTCGCGCTCTTCCTGGGCACGCTTACGCTGCTCTATTTCGTGGTTAAGACGACGGATATTGCTTTGCAGCTCACGGTTCAGAAATACGTCTTCCTCACGCAGGCGCTCAAGCTGATTCACGACTTCTTTCAGGTTGGTGCGTGAGTTTTCCAGTTGTTTCACCAGTTCACTGAAGAAAAACAGTACCCAGGGGGCTGACAGCATCGTCAGCACAACGGCACTGATAAAGTCATCAGGCTGCACTTCCGAGCCAAGGCTCAGCCGGATGACATACGATCCGCCCAGGGTAAACACCAGTGTCAGCGCCACAAACAGGATGCTGAGCTTTAACGTGCCAAAGTTTTTTACAAACTGGGCAAAACGTATGGCCCATGAGTCGTTAGGAGAATCTGCGTGCATAATGAATCCCTGTCTTTGATGTGGCTATCCTATCAGGCTTTCGGAATCGGGCAACCGCTCTGCACACATGA
Source organism: Alteromonas nitratireducens (assembly GCF_040812025.1). Classification (NCBI taxonomy): domain Bacteria; kingdom Pseudomonadati; phylum Pseudomonadota; class Gammaproteobacteria; order Alteromonadales; family Alteromonadaceae; genus Alteromonas; species Alteromonas nitratireducens. The sequence continues at coordinate 139,209 of NZ_JBFNPK010000002.1, read as the reverse complement.
TTTGACGCGGTATTCACGCGTTCAGGCTGGCCGGACGATACGCTCAAATATTCACAAATGTTAAATATTTTAACATTTGAAGCGGATTTTTATTCAAATCCAGCAAAACCTTATTTATTCAACTTTAGTATAAATATCCTAAAATTAGTGGTTTTCCACATTTTACAAACGCAAGGAAATACGCAAAAAACAAACATAACCATCTGTTTTAACAAAATAAAATTAAAAATCACGGAAACACACAAAAAGAGGACAGGATTACAGTTTGATTTTATTTAGCAATCTGGTTATTTTGTACGACCCGCAACACAATAATGCATAAAAATGCGGTAACCGACTGGACCCTCTTTTAATAATAACTAACGACAAAAGCGAAGCCGTGGAGTATGGTGATTTGACCCGCCTCCACGACGTGAACACTGTTGTGATCCGCAGCATTTGCGTATCGACAAGCAACCTACCTTGCCCAGTCAAAGGTTGAAGGAGTTTAAAATGAGCTTATACAATCCCAATGATTCCCGGGATAACTGTGGGTTTGGCCTGATTGCCCACACACAGGGCGAGCCCAGCCATCAGCTGGTAAAAACCGCCATAGAGGGACTGGACAGGATGCAACACCGCGGCGGTATTGCTGCCGACGGTAAAACGGGTGACGGCTGTGGACTGCTTTTGCAAAAGCCGGATGCGTTTTTCCACGCCATTGCCGAGGAGAACGGCTGGAAGCTGAGCAAAAAGTACGGCGTCGGCATGGTATTTCTGAGCCGCGATGCTGAACTGGCGGAGGCGGCTCGTCAGGTTGTTAATGAAGAGCTCGAAAAAGAAACGCTGGGCGTGGTTGGCTGGCGTAAAGTGCCGGTTGATCACAGCGTGCTGGGCGAACTGGCACTGACCGGGGTTCCTGAAATTGAACAGGTGTTTGTGAATGCGCCGGCAGGCTGGCGTAAGCGCGATCTGGAGCGCCGCCTTTATATGGTGCGTCGTCGCGCCGAAAAACGTCTGGCCGACGATCCTGATTTTTACGTGGCCTGTTTGTCTGGTCTGGTTACCATTTACAAAGGGCTGGTCATGCCAAAAGATCTGCCGGCCTTTTACTCAGACTTAGCCGATGAGCGCATGCAAAGCGCCATTTGTGTGTTCCACCAGCGCTTCTCCACCAATACCCTGCCGAAATGGCCACTCGCACAACCGTTCCGCTTTCTGGCGCACAACGGTGAAATTAACACTATCAAGGGTAACCGTGACTGGTCGATGGCGCGCACGGCGAAGTTTTCCACGCCGCTTATCCCTGACCTGAAAGATGCAGCTCCTTATGTGAATACTGAAGGCTCTGACTCATCGTCACTGGATAACATGCTGGAGCTGTTCCTTGCCGGCGGCATGGATCTGTTCCGCGCGATGCGGCTGCTGGTGCCACCGGCGTACCAGAATAACAAAACCATGGATGAGGACCTGCGGGCATTTTACGAGTTTAACTCGATGCACATGGAACCCTGGGATGGCCCGGCAGGCATTGTACTGACCAACGGCCGCCATGTGGCGTGTAACCTCGACCGTAACGGGTTACGTCCGGCCCGCTATGTGATCACCAAAAACGGCTTTATCACGCTGGCATCGGAAATTGGGATCTGGGATTACAAACAGGAAGACGTGATTGAAAAAGGCCGGGTGGGACCAGGTGAAATGCTGGCGGTTGATACCTACACCGGCAAGATCTGGCGTTCCAATGAAATTGACGACGAGCTCAAAGACCGCCATCCGTACCGTGAATGGCTGGACAAGCACATTCGTCGCCTGACCCCCATCGAAAGACTGGACGCCTCGCTGATTGGTCAGCGGGTGTTTGACGACGACACTATGGCGGTTTACCACAAGCTGTATAACTACAGTTACGAAGAAATTCGTCAGGTCATTAAGGTGCTCGCCAAAGACGGACAGGAAGCGGTGGGCTCGATGGGTGACGATACCCCGATGGCGGTGATGTCATCGCGCCAGCGCACCATTTTTGACTATTTCCGCCAGCAGTTTGCACAGGTTACCAACCCGCCAATTGATCCGCTGCGCGAGAACCATGTTATGTCGCTGGCCACCTGTATTGGCCGCGAGCAGAACGTATTCAGTGAAACCTCAGGCTACGCTGATCGCGTATTATTCGACTCGCCGGTGCTGATGTACACCGATCTGAAACAGCTGCGCGAGTTCAACCCCGACAACTACTATTCTGAGGTGGTTGAACTGCAGTATCCGCTGGAAGAAGGACTGAAAAAGGCCATTGAGCGGATCTGCAATGAAGTGGAATACCTGGTTAAGCAGAAACGTGCGGCTTTTGTGGTGCTGTCAGACCGCAACATTAAGCCTAACCGCCTGCCTATTCCGGCGGCCATGGCCGTGGGCGCCGTGCAGCGTCGGCTGGTTGAAAAAGCACTGCGCTGTGACGCTAACATTGTGGTGGAAACCGCCACCGCACGCGATCCGCACCATTTTGCGGTACTGATTGGTCTGGGTGCGACGGCAATTTATCCGTTCCTTGCCTATGAAACCATCGAGCAACTGGTCGACAAGGGCGAGCTCGACATCAGCGCGATGCAGGCCACCCTGAATTACCGTAAAGGCATTAATAAAGGCCTTTATAAAATCATGTCGAAGATGGGCATCAGCACCGTGGCCAGCTACCGCAGCGCCAAGCTGTTTGAAGCCGTAGGCATTAACGACGACGTGATGTCGCTATGCTTTAAAGGCGTCACCTCACGTATTCAGGGTGCAGGCTTTGAAGATTTTGAACAGGATCTGGTTAACTTAAGCCGGATTGCCTGGCTCAAGCGCAAGCCGCTGTCGCACGGCGGCTTGTTAAAATACGTGCACGACGGTGAATACCATGCCTACAACCCTGACGTGGTGACATCACTGCAACGCGCAGTGAAAAGCGGCAACTACGACGATTATCAGGTGTTTTCGAAACTGGTAAACGAGCGCGCGCCTGCACACCTGCGTGATCTGCTGGCGGTGCAATATCCCGAACAGGGGATCAGCCTGGACGAGGTGGAAAGCGAGGAAAACCTGTATCCGCGCTTTGATACCGCGGCCATGTCAATTGGTGCACTGAGCCCGGAAGCTCACGAAGCGCTGGCCATTGCCATGAACCGTCTGGGCGGTCAGTCCAACTCGGGTGAAGGCGGCGAGCATCCGTCACGCTTTGGTACCGAGAAAAACTCTAAGATTAAGCAGGTGGCATCAGGCCGGTTCGGGGTAACCCCGCATTATCTGGTCAACGCCAGTGTGATTCAGATTAAGGTGGCCCAGGGCGCCAAGCCCGGTGAGGGCGGCCAGTTGCCCGGCGACAAGGTGAACCGCTACATTGCCGAGCTTCGTTTCTCGGTGCCCGGCGTAACCCTGATTTCTCCGCCACCGCACCATGACATTTATTCTATTGAAGACTTAGCGCAGCTGATTTTCGATCTTAAACAGGTCAATCCGGACGCGCTGATTTCTGTGAAACTGGTGTCAGAGCCTGGTGTGGGGACCATTGCTACCGGTGTGGCAAAAGCCTATGCCGACTTAATAACCGTGTCCGGTTACGACGGCGGTACCGGTGCCAGTCCGCTGACGTCGGTAAAATATGCCGGTTCACCGTTTGAACTGGGCCTCGCCGAAACGCAGCAGGCGCTGATTGAAAACGGCCTGCGTCACAAGGTACGGGTACAGACCGACGGCGGTCTCAAAACCGGCCTGGATGTGGTAAAAGCTGCGCTGCTCGGCGCCGAAAGTTTTGGCTTCGGCACCGGTCCGATGGTGGCGCTAGGATGTAAGTACTTACGTATCTGCCACCTCAACAATTGCGCCACCGGCGTGGCCACTCAGGATCAGAAATTGCGGGACGATTACTTTATCGGTCTGCCTGAAATGGTCATGAATTACTTTAAGTTTATTGCCCGCGAAGTGCGTGAGATCATGGCGCAGCTGGGCGTGGCGAAATTTGACGATTTAATTGGCCGTACCGACCTGCTGAAAGTGGTTGACGGGATTTCTGCCAAGCAAAACAAACTCGACCTGTCGCCGTTGCTGGTGCGTCCAAAGGCCGGCGAGCACACGCGTCTGTTCTGTTCGCAAACCACCAACGAACCGATGGATAAGGGCGAGCTGAACGCGCGTATGCTCAAAGACGCCAAAGGGGCGGTCGCCAAAGGCAGTGGCCTGATGCTGACCTACCCTGTCCGTAACACCGACCGTTCGGTAGGCGCGCTGCTGTCGGGCGAAATTGCCAAGCAGTATGGCAACCATGACATGGAAGACATGCCGATAAAAATTCAGTTAACCGGTACTGCCGGTCAGAGCTTTGGCGTGTGGAATGCCGGTGGTCTGCATATGTACCTGGAAGGCGACGCCAACGATTACGTAGGTAAAGGCATGACTGGCGGCAAACTGGTCATTTACCCGCCGCGTAAAATCAGCTTTAAAGCCAGTGAAAGCACCATCATGGGTAACACCTGTCTGTATGGTGCCACCGGCGGCAAACTGTTTGCTGCGGGCCGTGCAGGCGAACGCTTTGGCGTGCGTAACTCCGGTGCCATTGCCGTGGTTGAAGGCATTGGCGACAACGGCTGTGAATATATGACCGGCGGCATTGTTGCGGTACTCGGCCCGGTTGGCGTGAACTTTGGTGCCGGTATGACCGGCGGGTTCGCCTACCTGCTGGACGACAACGACGACCTGCAGAACCGGGTGAACAGTGAACTGGTGGATATTATGCCGATTGATGACAAGGCCATTCTGGCTGAGCATCTGCGCGGCCTTATCAACCAGCATTATGAAGAAACCGGCAGTGAGAACTCGCTGTCGTTGCTGACAGACTTCAACCAGACGCTGTCGCGCTTCAAGCTGATCAAACCGAAGACCAGCGATGTGAAAAACCTGTTGGGTCACATCAGTCGTTCAAGCGCAGAACTGCGCATTCAGGCACAGTAGGAGGAGTCGCGCTAATGGCAAAAAATGTGTATCAGTTTGTCGATGTCGAACGTATCGACCCGCCGAAAAAGCCAATTATGGTGCGCAGGGAAGAGTTCGCCGAGATCTATCAGCCGTTATCACAGTCGCAGACGGAGGGTCAGGCTGACCGCTGCCTGGATTGCGGTAACCCCTATTGCGAATGGAAGTGCCCGGTGCACAACTACATTCCGCAGTGGCTGGCTCTGGCTAACGAGGGCCGAATTCTGGAAGCCGCTGAGCTTTCACATAAAACCAACAGTTTGCCGGAAGTCTGCGGCCGCGTGTGCCCGCAGGATCGCCTGTGCGAGGGTGCCTGTACCCTGAATGACGACTTTGGCGCGGTCACGATTGGCAGCATTGAAAAGTACATCACCGACACCGCGTTCAAGATGGGCTGGCGCCCGGACATGTCGGACGTGGTGTGGACCGACAAGAAGGTGGCCATTGTAGGTGCAGGCCCTGCGGGGCTGGCCTGTGCGGATATTCTGGTGCGCAACGGCGTAAAGCCCGTGGTATACGACAAATATCCGGAGATTGGTGGCCTGCTGACGTTCGGGATCCCGTCATTCAAGCTGGAAAAAGACGTGATAAAACTGCGCCGTGAAATCTTCACCGAGATGGGCGTGGAATTTGTTCTCAATACCGAGATTGGCAAAGACGTAACGTTCCAGACGTTGATGGACAGTTACGATGCTGTTTTCCTGGGCATGGGGACATACACCTCAATGCAGGGCGGCTTTGAGCATGAATCGGCACCGGGGGTATACGAAGCCCTGCCGTTCCTGATTGCTAATACTAACCGGGTGATGGGACTGGAAAAAGATCCGGCCGACTATATCGACATGAAAGGCAAGCGCGTGGTGGTCCTCGGCGGTGGTGACACCACCATGGATTGCGTGCGTACGTCCATTCGCCAGGGTGCCGAACGCGTGGTGTGTGCCTATCGCCGTGACGAGGCAAGCATGCCTGGCTCACGTCGTGAGGTGGTCAATGCCCGCGAGGAAGGCGTAGAGTTCATGTTTAACCTGCAGCCGCTGGACATTGAAGTAGACGCTGACGGCAACACCATTGGTGTGCGCCTGGTGAAAACCGAAATGGGTGAACCGGATGCTGCCGGTCGCCGTCGCCCGGTCGAAATTGAAGGCTCTGAGCATGTGCTTGAGGCTGACGCCGTGATCATTGCGTTTGGATTTCAGCCAAGCCCGGCCAATTGGTTTGCCGACTTTGGCATCATTCTGGATGACAAAGGCCGCGTCGTGGCCCCGCGCGGCGGCAAATTTGCCTACCAGACCGCTAATCCCAAAATTTTTGCCGGCGGCGACATGGTACGCGGCAGCGATCTCGTGGTCACAGCCATTGACGAAGGCCGCAAAGCCGCTGACGGTATTATGGATTATCTGGGCGTATAACCCACTTATCACGCCATGCATTCGCATGGCGTGATAGTATAGTCGAAATCCGGTCTGGCACACATTCAAAGCTGGGGTTGGTGTGATACAGTTGCCTTCACCTTCTTACATCTCTCTTGTCTCCCCCTCATATGCCCGAAAATAACAGGAATACGTTCATCAGCGTTGACCATCACGTCGTAAACGCAGACGCACTGGCGGTTACAACAAAGATGAAATGCGCACAACACGTAACCGGTAGTGAAAGGAAACACCGTTGAAAAAAGCATTACTCACCTGTTTATCACTGACTGCCTTGTTGTGTTGCTACGCGGTGCACGCTGCCACAGAAACACCGGCTCCCGTGAAGCGAACGCTGAACAACGATATGACGTTAAACTGGCACAGCACACCGGGAGAGGCGAAGACGCTCTCTGAGGTGTTTTCTAAGGGCATGGTGTACGGCCGGCTTCGTTCCAACCTGTTTTACTGGGACCAGCAAAACGAAACGGCAAGCAGACAAACAAACCGCGCCAATGGACTTGGTGGAAGCATCATTTTCAAAACCGCATCACTCAATGGTTTGAGTGCAACCGTGGGTTTCTATACAAGCCAGAGCGCCGCCTTTTTCAGAGAGGACCGGGATGATGTGCTTTTGGTCCGGGCCGGCAAAGACACCTTTGACCGCAATAAAGTACTCAGCGGCGGAGAGTTTGGTATCACTAAGGTCGGTGAGGCGTATCTTCAGTACCAGGCCGGGAACACACGGATTATTGCCGGCAGACAGTTGTCTGAGAGCATGCTGACGGGCTCTAATGACGCCAAGATGATCCCCAACGTGTTCGATGGGGTGAGTCTTATCAATACGGATTTGAAAGACACTACCCTGCGCCTGTCCTATTTTACCCGCCAGTCGCTGCGGGACCATACCCGCAGCCATGATGTGATTGCGTGGGATGTTTTAAACCAGAATGATGATTCTGGTGCAAACCAAAGCCTGACGCCCGAACTGGTCGGTACTGACAACACGCTCATCGTTGCGCAGCTTGATAACCGCAGCATTGAGCACCTCCACCTGAGACTTAACTATACCGGTGTGCCGGATGTGTTTTACACACTGGGCGCAGAAGTAAATTATGCCTTCCCGCTGGAAGATAACTGGGTGGTTACCCCTGGACTTCGCTACCTTGCTCAGTTTGATGACCTGAACACAACGGGTGACGTTGCTCACCTGGGTGGCGCGGGCCGCGCTGACGGATTTGGCTACCGCGACCCTGACGGTCTTGATAGCGGCCTGCTCAATGCCCGTATTGATGTTAAAAAAGGAAACTTCCAGCTTCGTTTTGGTTTTTCAAAGGTTGACGACAAGGCAGATATTATTGCCCCGTTCAGAGGCTTTCCCACCGGAGGTTACAGTCGGGCGATGGCGCAGGTTAACTGGTGGGCAAACACCCGAACTTATATGGTCCGGGCAGATTATAAGCTCACGGGTTTTGACCCCCTTCATGGCATGAAGGTACTTGCCCGTTATGCCTTTCAGGACTTTGACGACAACAAAGACTATGTACCTGCCGACAGTAATGTGCTTCACATCGACCTGGTGAAGCAACTTACCGACAGTCTGCACGCCCGGCTACGCTTTGGGTTTGTCAGCGCGCGCGACGATATTGAGCGGGTCAACCTGGGGGGAGAAAAATACGATGGCTCGTACAACGAATATCGTTTCGAGCTGAATTATCTTTTCTGAACAACGGACAAGAAATGTTTACTGGTAAACATACCCCCCCGACAACACGTATACCTAAAACCTTACGTGCACCATTGCGTATTTGCGACCTGCCCCCTACTATAAATGCATGCAATCATTAGGAAAGTTATCTGTCATGTCATTACACCGTCATTTGCGTGTCGCCCTCGGTTTAGGCGCAATATTGGCAGCCACGGGCGTGGTCGCTCAGGAAGAACCCGCACTGTCACAGCCTGATGTGGTGCCGTGTGTCAGCGTTTTTCATGATGTGGTGGTGCCTGATGATGCAACGCAGTGCCAGATCTTTGATGATGAACTGCCTGCGTCCATGGTGTTTTTCTCCCCTCGCAGCAATGACGAGGTCATTGCCTACTACACCGACGCCATGCCTGCGCTGATTGCCCAGGCCCCGGTCAGTGAGCGCACCCTGCTGGTCACCGAAGACGGCATGATGCGGGTTGTTGTTTCGCCCGACGCCAAAGGCAGTCAGGTCGATATTCTGGTAGCCGGTCACTAAGTCTTTCCCTGCCAGATCTCCGATCTGGCACTTCCTTTGCAGTTCCATTCTGTAACTCCCCAAGCGTGGGGAAAGCGTCATTTTTCTGACGCCGCATTCCTGTTTTAGATTGTGAGGATTACGATGGAACTGGCAATTATTCTGATGATGTTACTGATTGTGGTGGCGCTGGGCGCCATGAAATTGTCGGACAACGGCATGACCTTTCCCTTTCGCCGAAAGCCACAGTTGTTTACTCCGGTTGAACACACCTTTCTGAAACTCATTGAACAGGCTGCCGGGAATGAGTTCCGGATTGTTTGCCGGGTACGGTTAAGCGATCTGCTTACGGTTCACCAGCAGACAGACAAAAAAACGGCGGGTCAGGCGCTCTCACGTGCGTCCGCACGACAGCTCGATTTTGTACTGTGTGATAAGGACAACATGCGTCCTATTCTGGCGATTGATTTGGTTCACAGCCAGGGTAAAGACGGTTACAAAACGCAGAAAGACTGGTTTGTCACAGGGGCACTCGATGCGGCGGGCCTGCCACATGCCCGCATAAAAGTGAAGTCGGGCTACAGCGTAGAAGATATCCGCGAATGTCTGGAAGCGAAACTGGTCTCTTACCGTCGACTTCAGCAGAAAATGGCGCAGACGCCTACGCACAACCCGGAACCGCCTAAGCGCCCAACCCGGCCACTGCGTTCCAGTCGTCCTGCCGCAGCCTGATTCCGGTCAACATTTTCACTTCCCAGGGGCAGCCACGCGCTGCCCCTGTCAGTTTGTCTGAATTCCCTTTACAATTGCGGCCATTATTTTACTGACCAGTGCACGCGTTTCCCCTTGTGCGCTGGCCCTTGAGGAAAGACAGAATGAAAAAAATTGGTATTTTGGGCGCAATGGATGAAGAAGTTGCGCTGTTGAAATCGTCACTTGAGAACACCCAAACCATTACCTGGAAACACCTGACCTTTTACGTGGGTGAACTTCACGGCCTGGAGGTTGTGCTGGTGAAATGTGGTATTGGAAAAGTGGCTGCTGCACTGGCTACCACCGCACTGATTGAAAAATTTGCCCCGGATGCGGTGGTCAACACCGGCTCGGCCGGCGGGTTCGATACCAGTCTGAACATTGGGGATATTGTGATTGCAGGCAGCGTGATCCACCATGATGTTGACCTGACCCACTTTGGTTACACACTCGGCCAGCCTGCCGGTATGCCTGAAAAGTTCATCTGTGACAGCGCACTGGTTGAAGCGGCAGAAAGTGCGACCGACGCGATTCCTGACATTCAGTCCAAGCGCGGGCTGATCTGCACCGGCGACGCATTTATCGGCAGTGACGAAGCGGTTGCAGCACTAAAAGAAAAATTCCCGGCAATGAGCGCCGTAGAAATGGAAGGCGCGGCAATTGGTCAGGTCTGCCATATGCTGGACGTGCCGTTTGTGGTTATCCGCTCACTGTCGGATATTGCAGGCAAGACCTCCTCCGTCAGCTTTAAAGAATACCTGGACACTGCCGCCCGTCATTCAGCACAGCTGGTGATGGGTATGATTGGACGGCTTGCCGGACATTGACCTCCATGCCGGCCATTTTCAGTCACTCTGCCTACCAGCCACTGATTGTGCTGCTTTTTGCAGTCGCGCTGGATGTGCTCTGGCGATGGCCTGCATCGACACACCCGATGACGCTGCTGCGCTATCTGGCGCAACAAATGCGTAAGAAGGTCTGTCCAACACCGCACGATCCACCACTTCAGCACACCATTTCCGGTTCACTCGGGGCGTTTATGCTGATTGTGCCGGTGGTGGTGACCATTGGCATGCTTATCTACATGGCACAGTACCCGTTTTTCTTTGAAGCGCTGGTGATGGCCTGTGTGCTGGATTTTCATCAGGTACGTTATCAGTATCAACTGGTGCTGCGCACCGTCGGTCAGGATAAGAAAATGCTGGCCAGAGAGCGGGTCAGTGGCCTGGTTGCCCGGGACTGTTCCCGTCTTACCGATATTGGCATTGCCAAAGCGGCGATCGAGGCGTTGCTGCTAAAATTCTACTACCTGTATTGCGGTGTCATATTCTGGTTTATGGTTGCCGGGCCAGTGGCAGCACTGGTATATCGGATGGTGCTGGAACTTGCCTGGCAATGGAATACCCGTCAGCCGGGACTGGGCCGCTTTGGCAGACCGGTCAGGCAGCTCGCCATATGGACACGCACTGTGCCCGCGTTTCTTGCTGCCACTCTGATGCTGCTGGTAACCTCTCCCCTGTCAGGCATTCGCGCCGCCCGGCAGGCGAACCAAAAAGACACGACGTCGCTGTTACTGGCGTTGTTTGCCGGCAGCCATGGTTTCCGGCTTGGCGGTCCCGCCTATTACGCTGACCACAAAATACGTGGATTAAGGGTCGGTGGTCAGCGGGACGTCCGCTATTCCGACATGATATACAGCCAGCGCGCTATTTATCGCGCCATGGTGCTGGTTGTCACTATCAGCAGCCTGTTGCTTTGGCTTGTGGCCGAACTCTCGCCACCGGGAGGATAACTGTGCGCGTCATCTGGCTGGCTCTTTTACTGCTCATTTCCGCACCGGTTTTCGCCGAACAGCGCATCGTAACACTGGCACCTCACCTTACCGAATGGGTGTACAGCTTAAATGCGGGCGACAGTCTGGTCGCCGTAAGCGACTACAGTGATTATCCAGAGGCAGCCAAAGCGCTGCCGCGGGTAGCCGATTACCAGGGAGTCGATTTTACTGCTATTGCAGCGCTCGCCCCTACCCTGATTCTGGCCTGGGAAGGTGGCAACCGGCCACAGGATATTGCCAGATTGAAATCCCTTGGTTTTGACGTGTTTGCTACCACCATTCGCAGTCCCGAAGACATCGCCACACACATCATATCACTGGGAGAAAAGCTGAACCGCAGCGACCTGGCGAGAGACAAAGCCGCACAGTTTTTGACTGACATGCACGCGCTGGCCGCGCACTACGCAGAGCGCCCACGTGTTACTGCGTTTTATTACAGCTGGACAGCACCATTGATGAGTGTTGGACCGCATGCGTGGGCAAGTACCCTGCTGTCGGTTTGCGGTGCAGATACCGCCTTTGCCGATTCGCCGGTAGACTATCCGCAGGTAAGCGTGGAACAGGTATTGCGTCGTCAGCCCGACATTCTGATCAGTGCCACGGCACGTCCGCTGGACAATGAGCAGGCGTTCTGGCGCCCTCACCGTGCAATGCTGACATCGCCACTGATTCAGACCAACCCGGATATTATGAGCCGCTTTACCTTGCGCCTGCCCACGGCGCTCGGTCATTTATGCCAGCAGATTGACACTGTGCGTTGAATCCGCTGCGCCAATTGCTGTGCGGGCTGATTAAACTGCGGTACCATTACGGTCTGTGATCACCGGAGGTTAGAATGCGATTTATCGTTGCCCTTGTATTATTTCCGCTGTTACTGACACTGTGCTTATCGGTGTCCTGCACCCCTGCAGCAAGTGCATCATCAACCATCACTGCGTCGCCATTTTTACTTGAACAGGTTGAAAAAGGCGAGTGGCTGTTACTGGATGTTCGCACTCCTGAGGAATTCAGCGAGGGACATATTCCGGGCGCAATCAATGTCCCTCATGATGAGATTGACGCCTACCTGTCATCACTGACCCCGGACAAAGACAAAACCGTCGTGGTCTACTGCCGTTCGGGACGGCGGGCAAAACTGGCTATTGAGCACCTCGAGGCACAGCAGTTCAACAACGTGCAGCATCTGGAAGGTGACATGCTCGGCTGGAACGAGGCACGCCTGCCGGTAGAGAAGATGTAACCACCTGAGTAAGGAAACTGCTCGGCGATTTTGCTACACTGCGTCGCTTTATTTGATTATTTCAGTAACTGACGAGGGCTTATGAAAATCGATATCGCCACACCCGCGATGTTGTTTCCGGCAATTTCATTGTTATTGCTGGCCTACACCAACCGATTTCTGACGCTGGCCACCGTTATCCGTAACTTTACCAAAGACGATGATGACGAGAACTCGCGCGCGCAAATCAAAAACCTGCATAAGCGGGTTGAGCTTATCAAGCGCATGCAAATAGCCGGCGTAGGCAGCTTTTTATTCTGCACTCTGTCCATGCTGACCATTTATATGACTTATCAGGAACTGGGCAACGGCCTGTTCGGCCTTGCCTTGCTGTTTCTGCTGTATTCCCTGTGGATGTCAGTCAGAGAGTTGCTGATCTCCTCCGAAGCTCTCGATTTCCATCTTAAAAGTATTCAAAAAGAGAAACCGGGCCATGCCAACAGAAGACGTTTTTGATTATCAGCCGCTGGCACCTGAGCACTTTGAACGCGTCATTACACTGGGTAACGAGGTTCAGGGTGACGGCTACCTTACCCCTGAGTCGCTGGATGACATTTATCAGCGCGGCTGGCACAACGCGATTAACGCCAGTTATGTCGCATTGAAGGGCGATCGGGTTGTCGGTTTCCGACTAACCTACGCACATGACAAATGGGACCATGATGAGTGGTGCACGCCGGATGCGTGGCCGGTGGACCCCGCGAGAGTATGCTATTTCAAATGCAACACTGTCGATCCGGCTTTTCAGGGTAGCGGTATTGGCAGTCGCATGCTGGCGTTATCCATACAGCAGGCCAAAGCCCAGGGTGCACAGGCCGGACTGGCGCATATCTGGCTGGCCAGCCCGGGGAACAGCGCGTTCAGATATTTTTCGAAAAACGGCGGTCAGCTTATTAAAAAGCACCCGAACAAATGGCGCTACTCGTCCATCCATGAAGGCTATGATTGTCCTGTCTGTCCCGGTTACTGCGAGTGCGAGGGCGCTGAGATGCTGCTGGTGTTCCGATGAGCTTTGACCCCCTGCTATCACGCGTCACCCCACATACGCCGCGCCCTCACAGCTACTGGCTGTCTACCGCAGCACTGCCAGAGCACGCACCACTCAAGAAAGACTGTCGCACCGACTTTCTGGTGATTGGCGGCGGTTATACCGGCCTGTCCGCCGCACTGACACTGGCAGAAGCTGACCAGAATGTGATGCTGATTGATGCCCACGACGTCGGCTTTGGCTGCGCGGGGCGCAACGCCGGGTTCGTGCTGACGGGCACTGGTCGCCTTGGCGCCGACGCTATTGCGAAGAAATGGAACGCGACCGTAGCCGAGGGCATGCAGCGCGAATTTGAGCAGGCGGTAACACTGCTTAATGCGCGTATCAGCCAGTATGGGATTGACTGCGATGCCATGCACGGGCCATATATTAAAATTGCGCATTCCCGTAAACATGCTGCACGGCTTGAAGCCTCGGTGCAAGGTACGTCAAACACATTTGTCAGTGCCACGGCACTTAATGACATCCTGCGCATTCAGGGCAGTTACGGTGCGGTGATTCAGGACGGACAGACCGTCAACCCACTGAAACTGGCCGCCGGACTGGCGCGTGCAGCCGTATCGCGTGGTGCAACACTCTATGGCGGTACACCGGCACTGAACCTGCAGCGTCATACTGACCATGTGGTAGTCACCACTCCACACGGCAGCATTAACGCGAAACATGTGCTGATTGCCACCAATGCGTACACGCCGCCCACCTTTGATAAAGCGGTAGACTCCCGACAGTTTCCTGTGCAGTCCAGTATTCTGGTGACGTCCCCGCTGACCGAAGCGCAGCAACAGGAAACCGGGCTGAATCGTCCTATGAGTATGATGGACACCCGCATGATGAAGTACTACTACCGCACGCTGCCCGATGGTCGGCTATTGTTTGGCGGGCGCGGCGCCGTGACTGGCAAGCATGCCAGCGCCAGCAGTGAAAAACAGCGGTTAATGCGCGCCATGCTAAACAGCTTCCCTGCGCTTAACGGTATTAGCATGGATTACTTCTGGAGCGGCTGGGTAAGTGTGTCTCTGGATAGTCTGCCCCGCATTTACACAGAACCCGATGCGCCCGTGGGCTATGCGATGGGCTATTGTGGCTCGGGCGTGTCATTCGCCGGTCTGGCAGGCACGCGCCTCGCGCAGCGTATGCTGCAGGGGCAAAGCGCAGAGCAGTGTGACCACACCCTGCCGCTTTACAGCTCGCCGCTGCCGCGCTATCCGCTTGCCGGACTTCGCCGCTTAGGGTTACGAGCGTTGTACACCTGGGCAAAGTTCGCCGAGTAAAGGTGAGTACACCGCCACTTTCTGCGGAAAGGGACTTCAGGATGACTGCGTGGCAGAGGTGCTGCCTCCGGAAACACGCCGTGAACCCATCCATGGGGGCTCCGCCGCCGCGTCCCTGCGGCGGAGGGTTTCTTCCGGCAGCACCTCTGCCACAGATTCATTATGAAGCGCCTCAGCCAAGCATACATCCGGCATATCCGGCTCAAGCTCCTGACGCCGGGCATTCAACGTGTTGTCTTCAGGACAGGGTCACGCGGGCAAATTTACGCTTCCCGACCTGATACACGTTTTCGCCTTTTTCGTTAAGCACCAGACGGGTATCGCTGACTTTGTCACCGTTAATTTTTACCGCACCCTGCTTAATCATGCGCATGGCATCTGACGTTGAGGCAACCAGACCGGCTTCTTTAAGCAAATAGCCAATGGCCATCCCTTCATCGCCAAGCTTCAGCGTTACTTCCGGCATCTCATCTGGGATCGCATTTTTCTGAAAACGCTGAATGAAGTCCTGATGAGCGGCTTCGGCTGCCTCGTCACTGTGGAAACGTGCAATCAGTTCTTTGGCCAGCAGGATCTTGATGTCACGCGGGTTCTCGCCGTTTTCCATTCGCGCTTTAAGATCGGCAATTTCTTCCAGCGGGCGGAAGCTCAGCAAATCAAAATAACGCCACATCAGCTCATCAGAGATGGACATGATTTTGCCAAACATCTCGTTAGGCGTGTCGGTGATGCCAATATAGTTGTTGAGCGACTTGGACATCTTCTGTACGCCGTCAAGCCCTTCGAGTAGCGGCATCATCAGGATAGATTGCTGCGACTGCCCCTGATCTTTTTGCAGTTCACGCCCCATCAGCAGGTTAAAGCGCTGATCGGTACCACCGAGCTCGACGTCGGCTTCCAGTGCGACAGAATCCCAGCCCTGAACCAGTGGGTAAAGAAATTCGTGGATAGCGATAGGCTGACCATTGTTATAGCGCTTTTTAAAGTCGTCACGCTCAAGCATGCGGGCAACGGTCTGGCTCGCCGCCAGACGAATCATACCGTCAGCACCCAGCTCGTTCATCCATTCGGAGTTAAAGCGGATTTGCGTCTTTTCAGGGTCAAGAATTTTGAATACCTGCTCCTGGTACGTTTTGGCATTTTCCAGCACCTGCTCTTTGGTCAGCGGCTTACGCGTCACGTTCTTGCCGGTAGGATCGCCAATCAGGCCAGTAAAATCACCAATCAGAAAGACAACCTTGTGGCCAAGTTGCTGAAACGTACGCAGCTTGTTAATCAGCACGGTGTGCCCTAAGTGCAGATCTGGCGCTGTCGGATCAAAGCCGGCTTTGATAGTCAGGGGCTTGCCTGACTTAAGCTTTTCAATCAGGTCCTCTTCAGGGAGGATTTCGTCCGTGCCGCGCTTAATTTCAGCGAATGCTGTCTGCCAGTCTGTCATTGGTTCACTTCACTTCGTTTTTTGTCCAGGAATTAAGGGGCGTTATTTTACGCATCACAGGGAACCATTGAAAGCTTCCGGGCTCAAAAACTGGCGTTGAAACAAAAATGCGCCGATAACCATAACAACAGGCCACGACGAAAGTGTAATGCGAGCAGAACGAGAAAACCGTGAAACAATATGGTATGGTGAGCACGTATTCAGCAGAAAGTCGTGGTTAACCGCGATATTCTCAGGGTAGGTAGTAAGATGAGAATGCATTTCGATAACCTGGTAGCCACACTTAAACGGTTGCCCAATCCTCACAAAGCCGGGCTGGCTGTTGCCTCCGTCGTTGTCGGCGGATTGCTGCTGTTACCCTCAGAGCCCGTTGAAGCCAGTCGTCATGCTGAAGCCATGGAGCTGGATACCGGTGTACGCTACCCGCTGGATATTGCCGTTAACAGTGCCGACACCCTGCTTTTGCTTGAAGATGACAGTCAGTGGCAAACCTATAAAGTGCGCAGTGGCGACACCCTCGCCAAAATTTTCAAACGTGCTGGATTCAGTGCGCGTGATGTCTATGACGTAACCCACTCTGGTGAAATGGCCAAAACTCTGGTTACGCTGCTGCCTGGCGATGAACTGTCATTCAGAACCGGCGAGAACGGTGAGTTTGCCGGTTTACGCTACAAGCTGTCACCGACTGAAACGCTGCATATCAAACCTGCCAATGATGACGCGGCAGACAAACCACTGGTTGCAGACATCGAAACCCGTGATGTCGAAATTCGCTATAACTTTGCCCAGGGTGAAATTGATTCCAGTTTCTGGAATGCGGCCATCGATGCGGGCATGACCAGTAACCAGATTATGAGCCTGGCCGGTATCTTTGGCTGGGACATCGACTTTGCCATGGAAATTCGTCGTGGCGACACCTTCAACGTAATTTTTGAAGAGCAGTATATTGACGGCGAATTTGTCGGCTACGGTGACATTGTGGCTGCCGAGTTCGTCAACCAGGGCGAGCAGTTCCGGGCTATCCGCCATGAAGACGGTCGTTATTACACGCCGGAAGGCCGCTCGATGCGTAAGAGCTTCCTGCGCGCGCCAATTAATTTTAAATATGTCAGCTCCAACTTCACCAAGTCCCGGTTCCACCCGGTTCAGAAACGCTGGAAAGCCCACCGTGGCACCGACTATGTCGCTGCTGTAGGAACGCCGGTCATGGCGGCCGGTGATGGCCGCGTGATCAAGTCGGCCTATGATAAATACAATGGCCACCACGTATTTATTCAGCACGGAGAGCGATACACCACCAAATACCTGCACTTTAAAAAACGCGCAGTGAAGGTGGGTGATACGGTGAAACAGGGGCAGACAATTGGCTACCTTGGCAGCACCGGGCTGGCCAGTGGTCCGCATGTGCACTATGAGTTCCTGGTCGACGGGGTGCATCGCAATCCTCGCACCGTGGAACTGCCTAAGGCCCGTCCCATTGCGGCTGACGAACGCGACGTGTTTATGGAAATCGCTGCCAAGCGCGAGGCCCAGTTGGATAACACCAAGCGGATCATGCTGGCGATGAAATAACCCATGGGCCTGTACATTGGTGTGATGTCTGGCACCAGCATGGACGGTGTCGATGCAGTGCTCTGTGATATCAGCCAGACAGGATGTATTACCCGGGCGCAAGCCTCTGTTCCCTATCCGCCACACTTATTGTCGCGCCTGCACGCATTGTGCGAATCTGTGTCATTCGACATCACACTGTTAGCGCAAACCGACCGGGAAGTGGCGCTGTGTTTTGCCGACGCGGTAAACACACTGCTTGCACAAACCGGCCTGACGCCCTCCTCTGTCCGGGCGATTGGCTCACACGGACAGACGATTCGTCATTATCCTGACCTGACGCCGGGCATCACCCTGCAACTGGGCGACCTGAACACGCTGGCCGCGCAGACGGGTATTGCCACCATCGGTGACTTTCGGCGAAAGGACATTGCCCTTGGCGGTCAGGGCGCGCCACTGGCTCCTGCTTTTCATGCCTTTCAGTTTCAGGCCAATGACCGCTATCGCGTGCTGGTAAACATTGGCGGCATCGCCAACATCTCGGTATTGCCACCTGCTGACACAGCGTCAGACATCATCGGGTTTGATACCGGACCGGGTAATACACTGATGGATGCCTGGTGCAGAACGCACCGTAATCAGCCCTATGATGCCAGTGGCAACTGGGCACGCAGCGGCACAGTACACCCGCAATTACTGGCGAGCCTGCTGGGCGACAGCTACTTTTCACAGCCTGCGCCCAAAAGTACCGGACGTGAGCGATTTAATCCGCACTGGCTGAACACTGCTCTGGCGTCGCTGGATGACGTCCCAAAGCCCGAAGACGTACAGGCTACCTTGCTGGCACTGACTGCAGAGTCGATTGTCAGCGCTATTGCCGGTGTACTTTCTGCAGACCGCGAAGCAGACATTGTCGTCTGTGGTGGTGGTGCCTTTAACCAGACGCTGATGCGTGCCATTGAACAACTCATGACAAAAGCGCTGCCGCACGCGCAGCTGTTAACGACCGGCGATCTTGGTATTGATCCACAATCGGTCGAGGGCGCGGCCTTTGCGTGGCTGGCATGGGCATATGAGAATAACCAGGCCGGTAACCTGCCGGCGGTCACCGGCGCCAGCCAGCCTGCTGTTTTAGGGGTGTATTGCCCGGCACCATGATGACGATAACGAGAATACTATGACATCTTCCCTGTTTACTCCTTTTGTTTTGCCGTGCGGCCAAACTGTAAAGAACCGCATTGTTAAAGCCGCAATGGAAGAGAATATGGCCGAAGCCGGTCAGCAGCCAGGCAGGGCGTTATTCACGCTTTACCAGCGCTGGGCTGACGGGGGTGCCGGCATGATCATCACCGGCAATGTGATGGTCGACAAACTGGCCATGACCGGACCGGGCGGCCTGGCACTGGAGGATGACAGCCACCTTGATGCTTTTCGCACACTGGCAGAATCCGGCAAGCGCAACGGCGCACGTCTGGTAATGCAGATTAACCACCCGGGAAGACAGGTGTTTGCAGCACTGAAAGGAAAAATGATTGCTCCCTCGGCGGTTGCCCTGAACATGGGAAAACACTCGCATCTTTTCGGTACGCCCTCCCCCATGACGGCGGATGACATTAACGATGTAAAACAGCGTTTTGTTACTACAGCGCTGCTTGCCAGACAGGCCGGGTTTGACGGTGTACAAATTCATGCTGCCCACGGTTATCTGCTGTCACAGTTTTTGTCACCGCTGACCAACCTGCGTGAGGATGAATGGGGCGGCACGATTGAAAACCGCGCCCGGTTGCTGCTGGATATCGTACGTGCGGTCAGGGAAGCGACCGGTAATGACTTCATCCTTGCGGTAAAACTCAACACCGCTGATTTTCAGCGCGGTGGTTTTGACGTAGATGACGCGAAAGCTGTTGTCAGCCTGCTGGAGGCCACCCGATGTCTTGACTTCGTTGAACTGTCGGGCGGCAGTTACGAGTCACCGGCAATGCAGGGACGTACCAGGGATGACCGCACGCTGGCGCGGGAAGCGTACTTCCTGGAGATGGCTAAAGACATCGCCGACATGACCCGGTTACCGCTGATGACGACCGGCGGGATAAGCCGCAGAGAAACTGCAGAAACGGTGGTTAACAGCGGTATTGCCCTGGTTGGCATTGCCAGTGCACTGGCATTCACGCCGGATTTGCCTAAGCGCTGGCAGAGCGCATCTGCCCCGCCTCCGGCCCACCTGCCTCACGTTACCTGGAAAGACAAAACACTCGCCGGTCTCGCTACCATGGCGATCATCAAACGCCAGCTACGTCGCCTCGGCGCAGGTCGCAGCAGTGCAACGTGGCTGTCTCCCGTGGTCAGCCTGATCATCGACCAGGTAAGAGCAAAGAAACTGGCCAAACGTTACCGTGAAACGGTCAGCCAGGTGACGCAATAAGCAAGGGGGTTATGTCAGGTTGTCGGGCAGAAACGGCACGCTGGCATAAAACGCCCTGACGGGCTCCATGTCCACGGCAATCCCCTGTTCGCTCAGCCAGCGCGCGGCCGACGTAATGTCATCAAAAAACGCGTGGTTGATGCCGGCGCGTGTGTAACAGTCACTGAGCTGCTGCCTGATGGTGGTAATGATGTCAGAGTCACAGATCACCAGCGCCAGCGCGGTCAGGCCAGCCTCCCGGCGAAGTGAGGACTGTTTCACGAAAATATCAAACGTAGAGGGCGGCATAATGGCTTCACCTGCCAGGCAGCTGATTTGTCCCCATGGCTGGGTTTTATCAACCTCCAGAATCAGACGCCCAACGACCTTAGAACCGTTTTTCATTGCCTCGTCGTTCCATGGACCTCTGGCTGCAAATGCGATGACCTGCCCTAATAGTGAACAGGTTGACTTGCCATGTTCTATCACTACTTCAATCTCGGCTTGCACAGGCGCTGGATTACGCCTGACTTAACAACTTTTTCACATCAACAGTTTGCCCAAAAGTCACCGACTTGTGAATAACCCAGCGCTGATTTTTTAGAGGTATCGACATGACACACGGGTATTGACCAGATGAATACTTCTCTATTCACAACTTCAAGCGCCCGTTTTCGCGCATTACACTAAGATTAAGCGGATGTCGTGTTGCGGAGAAAAACAATGACGGGTTTTACCTTTACTACGGTACCAAAGATGATTTGCATGCCCGGTGCAGTTTCAGCGTTACGTGATGAACTGGCGCTACTGGGTGTCACGCGCCCGCTGCTGGTTACCGATAAGGGGATCGTGGCCGCCGGTCTGCTAGCACCGGTCGAATCGGTATTGTCTGAAACCCACAATGTGGCAGTATTTGATGCCGTTATTGCCGATCCACCAGAAGAGGTGATTGAACAGGCGGTGGAAACCGCACTGGCTCATAACGCCGATGGCATCATTGGGCTGGGCGGTGGCAGCTCCCTGGACACCGCCAAAGTCATAGCCCGGCTTGCCTGTCTGCAGGAACCCGGAAATCAGCAAACCCTCAGTGAACTTTACGGTGTTGACCAGGTTCGCGGTTGCCGTTTACCGCTGGTATTAATTCCGACAACAGCCGGAACCGGCTCTGAGGCAACCCCTGTCGCGGTTGTCACCACCGGCAATACTACCAAAGCAGGGGTGGTATCGGCCCTGCTTTTACCGGACGTAGCACTGCTTGATGCGACACTGACCACTGGCATGCCAACCCCGGTAACCGCGGCCACTGGTATTGACGCCATGGTGCATGCCATTGAGGCGATCACCAGTAAGGTCAAGCGTAATCCTTACTCGCATACACTGGCGATGAAAGCTCTGGCGCTGCTATCGCAAAACATTGAGCAGGCCTGTTCGGCACCGGATGACCTGGCGGCCAGAGAAGCGATGCTGCTGGGTGCCTATATGGCCGGCCAGGCCTTTGCCAATGCGCCGGTGGCGGGTGTACATGCGCTTGCCTACCCGCTTGGCGGACATTTTCATATTCCTCATGGCCTGAGTAACGCGCTGGTGCTGCCACATGTATTGCGATTTAACGCCCAGGCAGCCCTTGCAGACTATGCCGAAATCGCTGACTGCGTGATCCCCGGACAAGGCCAGACCGCCGGCGAGAAGGCCGCTGCGCTGGCTGACTACTTCCTTGCACTAAGTGGCAAGCTGGGGCTCCCTCAGACGTTGTCTGCGTGTAATGTGCCGGCAGAGATGCTCGATACCCTGGCAGACGATGCTATGCTGCAAACACGGCTTCTGGTGAACAACCCGGTGCCCATTGAGCGCGCAGATGCCCTGCGTATTTATCAGCAGGCGCTGTAACGTTACAGCGCCGCGTACCAGTCACAAAATACCGGCCACTCACCTTATAGCAATTCGCTATGGCTTTGTGCGTTTTGCTCTATTCGGATGACTTGAATCAATCCGTCTTTGCCCTGATTGAGTAACTATTGCATCAATGGCGGCAGTCATGCCGCTCTTGCGTACAACGCACTTATTAGTGAAACAAGGAGACGTCATGTCAGATTCACCGTTGTTTACACCGCTTAAATGGGCGGGATTCACGTTAAAAAACCGCATGGTCCTGGCGCCATTAACCCGTGGGCGTGCGGGTCCGACCCGGGTGCCGAATAAAATTATGGGTGATTACTATGTCCAGCGCGCGGGTGGCGGCCTGCTGATTGCAGAAGCAACGGCCATTTCAGAAGAAGGTAACGGCTGGGTAAACTCACCGGGGATCTACACCGATGAGATGGTTGAAGGCTGGCAATCCGTGACCCGCCGGGTACATGATGCCGGTTCACGCATCATTCTGCAGTTGTGGCACACCGGCCGGGCGTCACACAGCGACTTCCATGATGGTGAACTGCCCCTATCGGCCTCGGCAGTAAAAATTAACGGCGACGAAATTCATACACCGAAAGGCAAGAAGCCCTATGAAGTCCCTAAGGCGATGACAAAAGAAGACATCGCACGGACCGTACAGGACTACAAACAGGCCGCCATCAATGCCAAAGCCGCAGGGTTTGACGGTATTGAAGTTCACGCAGCCAATGGCTATCTCATTAACCAGTTTCTGGATGGCCGCAGTAACCAGCGTGATGACGAGTACGGTGGCAGTATTGAAAACCGTTACCGCTTTTTAGGCGAAGTCATGGATGCTGTGCTGTCAGTCTGGCCGGCTGAACAGGTAGGTGTCAGACTGTCACCCAATGGCGTATTTAATGATATGGGCGCCGATGATTACCGTGAACTGTTCTCGTATGTTGCCGGACAGCTCAATGCCCTGAACATTGGTTACCTGCATGTGATGGACGGTCTGGCATTTGGTTTCCATGACCGCGGCGAGCCAATGACGCTGTCAGACTTTCGTGCGCTGTTCAATGGCGTGATCATCGGCAACTGCGGCTACACCCAGGAAGATGCTGAGACACGACTGGCTGACGGCGACGCCGATCTAATCGCATTCGGACGTCCGTGGATCACTAACCCGGATCTGCCGACCCGCTTTGAAAAAGGCTATCCGCTGGCTGCATTTGATGATCCGTCGACCTGGTATGGCGGTGGTGCAGAAGGTTACAGCGACTTCCCAACCTACGAAGAGGCGACCGGAAAAGCGTCGCTGAACAGCCTGAGCTAGCCAGTTATCGGCGATGCCTGAGCAAGGCATCGCCTGCTGTTTTAGTGTGTGTTGCGCAACGCGTCACTTAGCGGCAGAGAGGCCAGTTTCTCCAGACAGGCCATCCAGCCGTGCTGATGCTGGTCGCGCTCAGCCGCATTCATGAAGCCGCTGTGTGTCAGCGTGACATGCGTCGTGTCTTTGTCCTGTTCATCAAAACGAATGTCTACTGCGGTAATGACTGATTCTTCCTGGTTGTCTTCCCAGGCCCATGAGAAGGCAAGGTGCTCATTGGTCACAATGTGCGTGTACTGCCCTGTCAGAGCGTACTGCTGTCCCGAGGTTTCGAGCAGCACAATCCGGTAACGCCCGCCCTCGCGAAAGTCTGACATGACCTGCGACACCATGACATCGCCAGGCGCAAACCACTGCATGAGCAACTCAGGTTTATGAAATGCGTCGAAAACCGGTGTCAACGCGGCGTGAAATGTCGCATTTAAAGTGAAGTGGAACATACCGATACCCTGCCTGACCGATGGTAATTCTGAGTCTACAGGGTATCGGCCAAAGACGCTATTTATCCAGCAGACTCTGCATTGACGGCGCATCATCAAAACGCTGCTGACACACCTCGGTACTCATGGTGGCATACAGCTTGTCGACGTCTGCCGGAGACATGAAGCCTTCACAGAACCCGAGCAGTGCAGGCTCAATGAAGTGCTTTGCCGCCAGCACAAAGTGCGCCATCAGCTGTTTCACGTCATCAGTGCCCATAGCGATACGCATGGTGGTCAGCTCAATCCCTGCTTTCTTCTGTTCTTCGGTACTCAGTTCTGAATGTGACGTCAGCGCCGGGCACAGAATAATGGTGTTGGTCTGGCCGATACTCACCTGATGGCTGAATGCCGGTTCAAGCGCATCGAAGAAACGGGTAAAGGTTTCACGCGACAGCCCTGCCTCAGCCATGTCAACGGTAAACAACGGACACGGCCAGCCGTGACGATGCTGCTTTTCACGCAGGCCGGCATTGCTGTGCTCAGGCAGCGCATGACTGTTAACCCGGATTTTCGGATGGGAATTCAGAAACGCCGTAAAGACCCGTGTATTGATGACTTTATTCATCATGCGCATCGGCAGTGTCTTCATACCGTTGAGCACATCAAACGCCTTTTCTGAATCAAGGAATGCCCCCTTGATGTAATACACATCCCAGAACAGCGTCTTAGACCAGTCGTAGCCGTTCACACATGCCCCTTTAGGCTGGAACATCCGATATGCTTCACCGATCACCACACCCGCTGTAGTCGCACCGCTACCGCAGATATCCTTGGTGTAGCTGTGCACCACGTAGTCAGGGCGTGCTGCTTTGTCTGCATGCTGCAGTGGCTGATGAAGTTCAGGCGTGGCCAGTGTTGAGTCCAGCATCACCAGCGCGCCTTCCTGGTGCGCACGCTGGCAAATCGCCGGCACATCCAGTACATAACCATGTGGGTTACACGGCGACTCAAGGTACACGTGCAGATTAGCGCCGTCAGCCAGACGCTGTTTGTGCGTCGCTTTCGCTCTTTCCAGACACGCCTCGAACTCCTCTTTGGTATAGCCGTCAAACCAGACCAGCTGAATATCCATTCGGTTCGCCCGCGCAAAATAATCATGCAGCAGCTGATAAACACCGCCATACACGTTACGAGACACCACCAGCACATCACCGTGCGTCAGCACGTTAGACAGCATGCCATCAATAGCGGCCATTCCCGAGTTGAAGTTCCACGCCAGATAATCTGCCGCGTACGGTCCCGCTTCCATATCGACAATCGCATTAGCCAGTGAGATATTGGTCGGGTTGAGAAGTCGCGAGTAAATCTGGTGGGTAAACTCTTTACCCTGGAAAGCGTCATCTACCCATTCGGTACAGGCATAAACGTATGTCGCGGTTCTCACAATCACCGGTGTGGCGGAAAACAGCGCCGTCACGTTATCAAACAGCGGATAGTGGCCCTGTGAGGCGTTACCGCCGGCCAGGCTCTGGTAAGTAGCGCGAAACGGGTTTTGCAGCGTATCCAGAATTTTGGCAATCTGGAACGACAGAAACTTCTTTGCATTGAAGTACGCGACACGGTCTTCTTTATTCAGAGATTTCAGCGTATTGCTGGTAATATCCCACAAACGCATGACATCAGACTGCGCGTGATACAGGTGATTGGCGGTGGCGGCAAGCGCTTTGCCGTAATCGCTGTCAGCCGCAATACCAAAGTGATCAAGCTGTTCACTAACCAGGCTTTCAACAGAGTCTGCGGCGGTGGTGTTACGACGGGGAGAAAGAAGCTTCGCGTTCTCAAAGGGTGACTGCATAAAACGATATCCTTTTACTTTTTCACCCAAATGTAATTTTTTAATAACAATTTATAAACACATTGTCTGAACACGCCGCAATGTGACAGGAAAGAAAAGTTTACTGATAATTGGAAAACCATGATGACCTCTGCTGTGACGTATTCCATTTTAAGCCGTGACGCCGACGAGCTTGCTGCGCTGGTTCGTGACCGGCTGCCGTCCCACTTTACACTGGCGGATGTCACCGACGACCCCGGCCGTGTAGCCGCCGCAAAACTCGACGTACTGCTGGCCGACCCAGGTCTGGCGGCCACGATCATTCCTCATTCAGACCGGCTACGCTGGTGTCAGTCAACCTGGGCAGGTGTAGCCCCGCTGGTAAAGCTGCAAAAGCAGGACTATGTACTGACAGGCGTAAAGGGCATTTTTGGTGAGCAGATGCGCGAATATGTGTTTGCTTACCTGCTGTACTTTTCGCGCAATATCGCCACTTTCAACAAGCAAAAATCAGCAACACCGCCGTGCTGGCATGAAGCCCCCACTGAACGCCTGGCGGATAAAACACTCGGTGTAATGGGCGCGGGCTCTATTGCGCAGGCGCTCATCGCGCCTGCCCGGGCATTTGGCATGCGCATCATCGGGCTACGCCGAAACAATACGGATTTGCTGGGTTTTGATGCCATGTACACACGCGCACAAAAACTCGACTTTGCCGCCCACTGCGATGTTTTAGTGAATTTACAGCCGGACACGCCTGACACAGCACGCTCTATCGATTCAGCTTTTCTCGCCGCGTTGCCTCGTGGGGCCTGTCTGATTAACGCCGGCAGAGGCAGCGCACTTGATGATGATGCACTGATAGCGGCACTGGATCAGGGCCACCTTCGGGCGGCCGTGCTTGACGTCTTCAGACATGAGCCACTGCCAGCCTCGCACCCGTTCTGGTCACATCCGAATATTCATATCACATCGCATACGGCCGCGATTTCGCGGCCACAGGATATTGCCGATATTTTTATCCGGAACGCGAAGCGCTTCACCCGTAGTGAAGCACTTGAACACGTGATTGATTTTACGCTGGGTTACTGACGCGGATCGGTTGCGGTCACTTCAATACGGTCAATGTGACGGTCTCTGAAAGCGCGAAGTTGCGGATAGGCAGCCAGCGAGTGTAATTCGCGAAACTCAACCCAGTCGACCAGCGAAAACAGGCAAATTTCCGGATAGTGCCAGCCACTGAAGCCGCCCTGCTCAAGCTGCGATTCCAGCGCTGAGAAGACCTCCTCAATCCGTTCCCGCTGCAGGCGGAAATGCAGACGGTCCTGGCTGGTATCGATGTCTGAGCGCGTCAGCATCAGTAACTGTACAAACGAATCTGTGGCCGCATCAATCAGAGTAAGCTGGTTTTCAGCTTCCCAGGACAACGGGGCATGAGACAGTTTGTCGGCCAGATAGCGGTAAATAATTCTGGAGTCAAACAGCATCTGCCCGTCATCTTCCAGACAGGGAATTTTCATCGCAGGATTGCGCGACGCCAGTAATACCCGGTCATCACCTGACAGTATTTGCAGATTCAGAAACTCATGAGGCGTATTGGCAAGAACCATTCTGATGCGTCTGACGTACGGTGAGGTTGTTGACCCGTACAGTTTCATTGAGCTCATCACTTATCCCTTCAAATCACGTTTAGCTGTTTACGTATGGCAAAGGGTATGCGTATATCAACAAACCAGCAAGCGGCCCTTCAGCATCGCTTATCAGATGCTGAAGCTGGCACCACAGCCACAGGTGGTTGTCGCATTGGGGTTGTTAACCAGAAAGCGGGATCCCTCGAGGCCATCAACATAATCGACAACGCCGCCAACCAGATACTGGAGGCTCATCGGGTCGACCACCAGCGTGACCTCATCTTTTTCAATGGTCATGTCACCTTCGTTCACTTTTTCGTCGAAGGTAAAACCATACTGAAAGCCAGAGCAACCGCCGCCAGTCACATACACCCGAAGCTTCAGCGCCGGATTTTCTTCTTCCGTCACCAGCTCTTTCACCTTCCGGGCAGCCGCATCCGAAAACTCGATTGGCATTGCGGTCTCTACAGTCATATCCACCTCTTAAAACATACTGTGAACTATTGCACATTGGCGTCTGATCGAATTATCTAATACCTGACCAAATACATCAACTATTAGCGTGCGCCAGGGCATCGGCAATGGCAAGGGAAACGGACAGCAATAACAGGCAGGATTTATCAGTTCTGAAAAACAAAACCGGCAGTGGATGCTTGCGCAACCAGACTGCCGGCAAAAATGCAGCATCCGCACAGCCGGAGATGCTGCCACACAAGGGAGTTACCGCTTAAACGGGGGACGGGAGCCCTTTAATTTATCCCGGTTCTGTGCGTCAGTGATTTCCTCAAACTGCGCAACATCAACCACTGGCATTTCGACAACCCGGCGGCTGTACGGCGGCTTGCCACGATAGTCAACCACCGTTTGTCGGGTCGTTTCCAGTTCATTCTGCGACACCGCCTCAAACTGCGCGATGTCTGACACCGGCACCTCTACGATGGAGCGCTTGAACGGGGGCTTACCGCTGGTATCCACTACCATGACTTGTCGGGTTTCTTCAGCAACAGCGAACTGGCTGGTGAACGCACAAACCAGCGACAACAATGCAATGCGTTTTTTCATCATGTATTACCTCAAAGCAACAAGTACACGAATAATTTACGATAGAAAGACGCTCAGGTTCATCTCTGTTCGCAATAGCTATTGACTATCAGAAAAGGGATATATTGCTGTTACTTTCTGGCATCACTTATCAAAGTGGTGCAACAGATACCTGGCATCGCCCTGTTTCGGTGAAAAAAAGCGCAATAATTACACTATTGGCTCATATTTCGCTGGCCTGAATTTTGCGATAGTGGTTTACGTTCATTTTTCACGGGCCGGCTTATGGTCAGACAATGGTGCGGTATCCTGCTAACGGCATTGCTGATGCTAACGCATTCTGCGCTGGCTGAGGACTTTTCTCAGCAGGTGACGCTTGAACGCAGCGACGCCAATACCCTGTACGTCAGTGCTGTGCTGGATAACCGGCTGACAGCGACCTTTATGGTTGATACCGGTGCGTCGATTATTATTCTTAACCAGCAGACATTTGACGCATTAAAAGCTAAAGGCGCGTCGGTTGAATTTATTGGGCAGTTAGGGGCGAGGCTGGCCAATGGCCATATCAGTACCGTCAAACGCTATCAGATTGCCTCGCTTACGCTGGGTACATCCTGTCAGTTCAGTAACGTAGAGGTCGCCGTCATGCCGAATAAAAACAATATACTGGGCATGAATCTGCTGATGAACGCTTCCCCGTTTGCGATTTTCACCAGCCCACCGCGGCTGGCGCTGAGCCGCTGTGACCTGATGGCCAGTGCGCAGTAAACTCACTCCCTTGTTGGCGGCACGGTCCTGCTGCACTGACCAGTTAACCCTGTCTTCTCAAACATTTACAAAGCGCAATTCATCGTTTAGTTTTTAATCTGCGGATACCGACTCTATCGATAAAATCCTGCAGTATTTTCGAGTAGTTGGAGCATCGAGTCTCGCATATAACGAAAAATAAACTCGAGGAACTCTAATGAAAAAGCTTATTTCGGCTCTTACTGTCGCCGTCGCATGCGCGTCAGCAAGTCCCTTAGCACACGCGGCAGACTACGTACTTTTCTCCAAAGGCAAAGATTTTCCAGCCAACCTGAAAGCCCAGGTTGAAGCCAAAGGCGGCACGCTAAAAGCCGTTTATCCTTTTGGGGTCGCCGTGGCGTCCTCAGACACTGAGCTAAAAGGACTGAAAGGCGTCACCGATGTGGTTGCCGACGTGGTCTTTGATCGCGCCAAACCGGTCCCTGATATCGCACTGGGCGATGAAGCCGGTTACCCGCCGTATAGCAGTGATGATGATTTCTTCTTCGATCTGCAGTGGGGTCATAACTTTGTGAATGCGCAGGAAGCCTGGGCGTCGGGCATTCGCGGGCAGGGCGTACGCGTCGCGGTTCTGGATGGCGGTTTCGACCTCGACCATCCCGATCTTGCGCCTAACATTAACCTGGCACTGAGTGCAGACTTTACTGGTGAAGGCCTGCAATACACGCTGCCCGACACCTTCAGCCATGGTAGCCACGTAGCGGGGACGATTGCGGCGGCGGATAACGGTTTTGGGACTATTGGTGTCGCTCCTGATGCGGAGCTGGTGCTGGTAAAAGTTCTGGGTGATGCTGGCAGCGGCTCGTTCGCAGACGTTATTGCCGGTATTTACTACGCCGCCTCTGTTGATGCCGATGTTATCAATATGAGCCTGGGTGCTGTGGTGCCCCGCGATCAGGACATTACCAAGCTGGCCGTTGCGGTTAGTCAGGCTATCAGTTATGCCGACCAGCAAGGCACTACCGTGATTGTCTCTGCCGGTAATGACGGCATGGATCAGGATGGCGATGGCAACCTGGTTCGCTTTATGGACATTGGCGAAAAGTCAGTACCTATCAGCGCACTCACCACCCTGAACTGGGCGGGTGATCCGGATAATGCCTCTCTGGTACCGGCCTCATACACCAACTACGGCACCAGTGGTGTTGACTTTGGCGCACCAGGTGGCAGTGTCGATTATCCAGGAAATGAAGGGTGTACTGTGGCAGGCCTGGCAAGACCATGCTGGGTATTTGACCTGGTATTCAGTACCGGTAATGGCGGCTGGTACTGGTCAGCTGGCACCAGTATGGCAGCCCCGCATGCAGCCGGTGTTGCCGCGCTTATCATCAGCGAACACGGTGGTGATATGAAGCCGGCACAGGTCAAGGCCGAGCTGCGTAAGCGCAGCATGGACATGGGTAAACCAGGTCGTGATGACTACTATGGCCATGGCGTAACGCAGTCTGGTTACTAATCCGGACGTGTAAAAAAACGGGCGCAACGCGCCCGTTTTTTATCGATGTCTGCTACTGTCTACTCTGAATATTCAGTTGGTTATCCTTACATACTATGTCAACACCCCACTCTGCTTCATACCCACAACTCCCTGACAATCATCATGCGATTTTTCCAGAGATTGGCAATAAATCAGATTACAAAGCCCGTTTAGAGGCACTACAGACGCAGCTGACACTTATCCAGCAGGCGTACTATCACCAGCAGCGTCCCGCCCTGATTATTCTGGAAGGCTGGGATGCTGCGGGAAAAGGCGGCGCTATCCGCCGCCTGACGGAAAAAATGGATGCCCGTGGCGTGCGGGTTTACCCCTTTGGCGCGCCCTCTGAGGACGAGCATCGCTATCACTACCTGCAGCGTTTTGTGCAGCGCCTGCCTGTCAGGGGACAACTGGTCATCTTCGACCGTTCATACTATGGCCGGGTGCTGGTTGAACGCGTTGAACAGTTTGCCTCAAAAGATGAATGGCGCCGGGCATACCGGGAAATTAACGAGATGGAGCGCATGCTCAGCGATGACGGGATACGGATTGTTAAACTGTTTCTGCACATTACGCCGGACGAACAGCTCAGGCGCTTTTCAGAGCGCTTACACAACCCGGCCAAACGCTGGAAACTGACCTCTGAGGATATTCGAAACCGGGCACGCTGGGACGACTACGTTCGCGCGACAAACCACATGTTCAGAGAAACCCATACTGACGTGGCACCCTGGCACATTATTCCGGCCAATCACAAATGGTTCGCGCGCACGGAAGTACTGGCGACGGTTGCCAGTTGCCTGAGTCAGGGCGTGGACGTGTCTCCGCCACCACTGGATGAGCATGTTATCCGGCTGGCCGAAACGGAACTTGGGCTGCTTCTGAAAGATACGACACTGTCCGGCAAACGTTAGTCACCGGTGCCGGCGTTGACACCACTGAGCGCTTCCTCCCAGGAAATATTGACCTGGTAGTCACCGCGGCGCGTGGTGTACTGGTACACGGTCGTGGTAAACCGCAGGTATTCAGGGACGAAGTTGTCGGGCAGCCGGAACTCAAAGCTGACTGGTTGAAAATATTTGAAGCGGTATTTAATGCCGCCGTCCGGCAAAAACGCATCGGTACCCGCCTCCAGGGTATAAGGCGCGCCGTCGCGGCTTCCCTCTATGGCAATGGCTAAATCTCCCTTCACCACCGCTTTGTTCTGTCGTTGCTGCAGCAGCACAAAACGCAGACGAAAATAGCCTGTGCTGGCCGCCGGAATAACTTCAACGCCGTCAACGAAGAACCCGTCCTGGGTGTGCTCGGGAGCCATTACATGCTGATAAAACGCCAGTCGGGTTGTCGCCTCTTCCAGTTTGGCCTTCAGCTCATTCTGCGCTGCCAGTAACTGTTCCGCCTCCATTTTCGCCAGCTCCAGCTGAACGTCGGTCTCATGTAGCTGGCGGATCAGCGCCTGATTCTCATTTTTTAGAAACGAGATGGTTTGTGACTGCGCTGCAACCTTACTGTTGTCATTAGCATGAAAAAAATTTGCCAGCTGATAACCAAAAAAAACCATGGCCGAAAGCGCAGCAAGCAGCACCAGACGCTGTACGCCTGATGACGGATGTTGTGTGTTCATGAACGACTACCACGCGCGTAATTAGGCGCTAACATAACGTGATGAATTGAAAGCAATTGTGTTAGACTTAAGTCACTTTTGCATCAACTCTATCACACTTCGCATGATGTGGCTGTCAGTTCTACGACATGAGGTTGCTCATCCACGTACCTCCGTTCAGCTTTGCCTGTTAGGCATTGTCGGTGGTGTGGCCGCTGCGTCGCTGATTATTCTTTTTCGGCTGTGTGTAGAGTGGCTTCAGCACAGCGGATTTGGTTATCTGCGTACCAGCTTCAATAATGACTGGCCCGTGTGGTTTCTGATGCCGCTAATCAGCGTTGCGCTGATCCTGCTTATTGCCTACCTGACAGGGTTTAAACATTACCGGATGGGTATCCCCTTCATTATCCACCGGGTGAAATACTTTTACGGCTACGTGCCCTTTCGTACTACCATCAATCAGTTCTTTGGCGGCATGCTGGCCCTGGCCGGTGGCTTTGTCGTTGGCCGGGAAGGCCCCTCTGTGCATCTTGGTGCCGCCAGCAGCAGTATGCTGGGGCAGTGGCTGAGACTGCCCTATAACAGTATCCGGATCCTCGCAGGCTGTGGTATTGCAGCCGGCATTTCAGCCTCGTTTAACACGCCATTCGCTGCCGTTATTTTTGTGATGGAGGTGGTACTGCGGGAGTACAAAATTCATATCTTCGTCCCGGTCATGCTGGCCGCCGCCTGCGGTTCGGTGCTGACCCGCATGGTGTTTGGCGAAATCAACGAGTTGTCATTCCTGTCCTTCGGAGATGTCAGTGGCTGGATGTATGCCTACCTGATTATTTTCGGCGTGTTACTCGGCATGCTGGCGACGCTGTTTAACAACCAGCTGATGCGAGTCATGGCCCTGTTCAGGCCTGTCAGCATGATATGGCGCCTTGTCCTGGCCGCACTTATCACCGGCGGTATCGGCATGCTGCTGCCTGAATCTCTCGGTGCCAATTTCGTTGATATTGAACGCATGTTCGACAGTCATCCCGGTACTCTGTTGCTGGTCAGCATTCTGATTGCCAAGGTCCTGCTGGCCGTATTTGCCATCGGGCTCGGTGTTCCCGGCGGGATTATGGGACCGGTCATGGTTATCGGCATGCTTGCCGGCGCAGTGCTGTTGCTGCCGCTAAGCTCCTTGCTGGATACCGATGAGTACACCAGCAGTTTTGCGCTGCTGGGAGTGGCAGGCATGCTGACTGCCGTATTGCACGCACCACTGGCAGCCTTGTCAGCGGTGATGGAACTGTCATACAGCCCGCAGATTATATTGCCTGCGATGCTGGTCATTGTGCCTGCCTATGTCACATCGACCCAGTTTCTTGGCAACCGCTCTATTTTTATCCGTCAGCTGGATTATCAGAACCTGCCCTATGCCATTTCGTCTATCCGCGAGGCACTGGAGAAAACCGGCGTGCTGGCTGCCATGCAGTGTCAGTTCAAACTGTTCTACGATGCACCTCAGCAGGCACTGGAAAATTATCTGTCGAATAACCCGACTGACATTGTGGTTCAGCAGTCAAAGTTTGAGCTGGACGTACAGTACCGCCTGGTTCAGTTTGACGTGAGCCTTGAACACGGAGCATCCGCGCTCAAATATTATGAAATGGAAGGTCTGGATGCCCAGTCCACCCTCAACGAAGTCTACGAAAAACTCAAAAATGCCCGTTCCGGTGCAGTGTTTATCTATGACAACGAGCCGGACCAGATCCGTGGGGTAATTACCTGGAATATTCTCCAGAACTTTCTCCAACGCGCACAATACTAGGAATAAGCAGTAATGATTTTGTGGTTCAAAGCCCTGCACATTTTTTTCATGCTCGCCTGGATGGCCGGGTTATTTTATTTGCCCCGGTTATTCGTCTATCATGCTGAAACGGAAGATAAAGCCGTGCATGAACATTTTAAGGTTATGGAACGCCGACTGTGGTGGTTCGTGACACCGTTCGCCATACTAACCCTGGTGTTCGGGGTTGCGCTCATCGTGACCTACGGCATGGCGTGGTTATCCATGTCAGCCTGGCTGCACGTAAAATTAACACTCTTGCTTGCAGTTTACGGCTATCACTTCTACTTATATAAATTAATGAAACAATTTGCTGCGGATAAAAATACGCACAGTGCGCGTTTTTACCGTTTTGTGAATGAAATCCCGGTATTGTTTATACTGGCGATTGTCATTCTGGCGGTTGTCAAACCATTCTGAACTGGCTGACAACGCCACACACAGGCATCGAAAAAAGGACACCGACAACATGGATGTAACCAATAAGCATCTGAAAGTGCTGCTGGAACGCACCGATAATGCATTCCGGGCACTGATGCGAGATCCCGAATCCTCAGAGCTTAATGTGGCGTATGAAAGCGCCAAATCTGATCTCGACAAATACGTGGCATCACTGAAGCATACGCTTAATCAGCGTCATCAGCAGCGCGGCTGAAGGTCTCAAACTGATTCGGCAGTGCTTCGGCCAGTTCCCCCGCCAGCGCGACATAGTCCTGCAGTTGCATGGGAAGCTGACGCCATAACAGCGGCAAATTCTCCTGCAGTGCAGCCTGTTGCTGAGCATTACGCATCTCCATTGCCAGTCCAACATCGGCAAGTGTAGAAAAAAGACGAAGGCTCCGCTGTAGACGGGCGGACTGGGTTTCTTCGTCTCCGGCAGCCTGTGACCAGGCCTGCTGCCAGTCTTTCTCTGCCTGCTGGTGCCCGCGTAGCAGGCCTTTTAGCCAGTCACGTAATGCCGTTGGCACCTCACTTTCATTTTCGTGCCAGCGACAGGCAAGCGGCAGCAATATCTCGTCATGTCTCATGGCATCAAGATGACAGCGTAAACACGCCATAAAGGCGTCTGCCATGTTGTCGACATCATGATTGTTCAACCCGCCATGGCTGGCGTTGATCAGTTGCGGCATCCAGCGTTCAGGCATCGGTATTTCGGGTGAGGCCGCTACCGCAAAAATGAATCCATCGGTCTCGTACAGTGATGGTAGCACCGACGTCATCGGCGCAGTGTCAAATAGACGGGATAGCGCCATCAGCGCCGGACTGTCTTTGTTCACACGCATTCCCCTGGTTGCGTTACCCCTCGCCGAAACGTTATTGTGTACGTTTTTTTCGGCGGCATGTCAGCATGTCGCTGTGCGTTTTTATGTTCGGCTACACGCGGTGGGCTACACGCGGTGGGCTACACGCGGTGACCCGTTTTCACGCAGTCAGCAGTATTGATTGTAGCGTGATGTTGCGGTGAGTTCGAACCACAAATGAAGAGTGGAACACTATGGCAAAAGACAAATCCGGTTTCGTTATCGCAGCGGCGTTTATCGGTCCGGGAACCGTCACAACCGCCAGTCTGGCAGGGGCAAACTACGGCTTTCATCTGATATGGGCACTGATATTTTCGGTGTTTGCCACCATTGTGCTGCAGGATATGGCCGCCCGGCTGGGTATCGCTACCTCACGAGGTCTCTCGTCGGGCATGAAAGAAATGGTAGCTACGCCGTGGCTGCGAGTGCTCTTTATTGCCCTGATTGTCAGCGCAATTGGAATTGGCAACGCCGCTTACGAGTCGGGTAACCTGACCGGTGCAGCAATCGGGCTGGATGCCTTTATTTCTATTGGCAGTGCCAACTGGGCCATCATTTTGGGCGTATTGGCGGCACTGTTGCTATGGACCGGCCAGCATCAGTGGATTGAATCTGTGCTGGTGTACCTGGTGTTTGTAATGGCTGGCGTATTCTTACTGACACTTATTGTTGCCTCACCAGATATTCCGGCCATGCTGTCGCAGGCGTTCTCGCCCCGGCTTGATGCGGACAGTGTCACAACGGTGCTGGCGCTGATAGGCACAACGATCGTTCCTTACAACCTGTTTTTGCATGCCAGTCTGGTGGCGAAAGCCAGCAAAGGACAAGACAAGGCAACCGCAATCCATGCCAGCCGAAAACAGTCCGCCATGGCAATTTCGATGGGCGGACTGATAACGCTGATTGTGGTGGCAACAGCCATGATGGCTTTTTTCCAGCAGGCAGCAACCATGGATGCATCGAACATGGGCGAGCAGCTAAAACCGGTGCTGGGTGATAAAGCCCAGTGGTTTTTCGCACTGGGCCTGTTTGCGGCGGGGTTAACCAGCGCGATTACAGCGCCGCTGGCAGCCGCTTACGCAGTATGCGGTGCACTCAACCTGTCTGATGACATGAAAGGCAGTGCTTTTCGCTCTGTCTGGATGATCATTATTGTCTGTGGTGTCATTGTGGCGGGCGCCGGATTTAAACCGTTACCGGCCATTTTGTTTGCGCAGGCAACCAACGGCATATTACTGCCTGTAATTGCCATATTTTTGCTCGTTGTCATGAATCGCAGCAGTGCACTCGGTGAATTCCGTAACACCTGGAAAAGCAATCTGGCGGGGGGGCTTGTAGTTGCCACCGTGATTGGCCTGGCAACCTACAAACTCGCCGGACTGATGATGTAGCCCGGCGTGTCCGTTGCGGTCAGTCTGCTGACAGCCGGTCCAGCATGGCATTCAGCATGGCACGACTGCAGCCATAATTAATTCGAAAATGGTCACGGGCATGAAAGTCAATGCCCGGAGACGGGCCAACACCGCGCGACTCAGCCCAGGCCTGGACGTTACTGACACCCAGTCCGCTGGCGTCTACCCAGGCAAGAAACGTTGCCTCAGGCGTGTGCATGGATAAGCCATCTATCTGGTTAATGCGCTCGCTGATAAGACGACGGTTGTCGCGCAGATAATCCAGTTGTGCCTGATGCCAGTCATCACATAGCGTAAAGGCGGCTTCGGTCGCTACCAGTCCAAGAATATTAACCCATGGCACAATACCAGCAGCCGCCTGCACAAACTGTCTGCGCAGCGTGTCATCAGGGATCACCGCAAATGCGGTTCCAAGCCCTGCAACATTAAACGTTTTACTCGCCGCCATAAGCGTAATTGCCTGCGGCTCATGGCGGCCGGCGGGACGGTGCGTCAGGCCGGGCTCCAGAATAAGGTCGCAGTGAATTTCATCGGAACACAGTCTGACCTGGTTGGCCCGACAAATATCGATGATTCTCGCCAGTTCCGATTCCGTCAGCACACTGCCCACCGGATTCATCGGATTGCATAGAATAAACAACGTACAGGCGGGATCGGCTGCCAGTGACTCCAGCGCATCAAAATCGATTGTGGGACGACCATTTTCCCAGCGTGTAGGTACATCGACGCGTTCCAGCCCATTAAGCTTAGGGGCAGCCAGTAGCGGCGGATAATTAGGCGTTTGCACCAGCACCTTGTCTCCCGGCTGACAACAGGCACGGCAGGCAACGTTGAAAGCCGGCACTACACCGGGCATCCAGACTATC
The DNA here is from genome assembly GCF_040812025.1 of Alteromonas nitratireducens. Lineage (NCBI taxonomy): Bacteria > Pseudomonadati > Pseudomonadota > Gammaproteobacteria > Alteromonadales > Alteromonadaceae > Alteromonas > Alteromonas nitratireducens. Next base: position 101,548 of record NZ_JBFNPK010000002.1, on the reverse strand, counting down.
CAGTCTTTTTGTATTTGCCAGTCGTGCTTGTCGCCCAGCCAGCGCACTACAGCGTCAAGAGCCGGGGTATATTGCGCCGGCAGCACATAGCCAAGATTTCCATGTTCAACCCGGGCTTTGAGTGCGTCCAGAATTGGCGTGGCACAACGAAACTCCGTGTCGGCAACCCAGGCAGGTATGATGTCTCTGCCCTGATACTTCTGCCATTTGAATGAGAAAGTGTCCTGCCTGTCGGGCGTCTGATCGAAATTCACGGTATGCCTTTTGAGTGTTAACTGCCTGATGAGAAGTAGTCTACAAACACTCGAAGTATGACTCCAGTGCCGATTAGACCGATTTACTCTGACTTATTCACGGGTGACCGATTATTTTGGCAACAGTGATGGTGGTGCCGTCAGCCAGCGCGCATAGTCATCGGCGGGTAGCGGGCGGGAAAAATAGTACCCCTGATAGTAGTCGCAGCCCATGGCATGTAATTCCTTAACCTGCGCTTCGGTTTCGGTCCCTTCTGCAATAATCGCCAGTTGCATGACCTTGCCAATGGCAATAATGGCCCTAATCAGCTCGGCACTTCTGGCATCAAACAGATTATCAACAAACGACTTATCAATTTTAAGCACATCAATAGGCAGGTCGCGCAGATAAGACAGCGACGAATAGCCAGTGCCAAAATCATCCAGCGCCACGCTCATGCCGGTACCACGCAGGGATGTCAGCGTCTCCACCGCAGCACCACTGTCTGATAACAGTCCTGACTCGGTAATTTCCAGTTCGAGTTCGTCTGGGCTGACTTCACAGGCTTTCATGATCCGCTGCACGTTGGCTGCAAAGCCCGGATCATCAAACTGCATGGCGGTGACGTTCACGGATACCTGACCGAACGCGACCTGCAGCTTCTTCCAGCGGCGTATCTGCTCACACACCTCAGTCAGCACCCACAGCCCCAGCGCGTGAATGACACCACTCTCCTCTGCCATCGGAATGAATTCGGCGGGCGAGATAATCCCTTTTACCGGATGATGCCAGCGCAACAAGGCTTCGGCGCCAAACAGCACGCCCTGATGGTTGACCTTGGGCTGATAGACGACAGAGAGCTGGCCGGGCGATCTCAGCGCGGCGGCCAGATCGTTATTGAGCTCACGCCTGGCGACCAGTGACGTCAGCATCTCAGGGTCAAACAGCGAGCACTGGTTACGTCCATTTTCTTTCGCCTGCTTGAGCGCGTGCTCAGCAGCACTCATGGTATCAAAGCGTTCACTGATCTGTTCAGGGAACACCACCGCCCCCATGCTGCACATCACCTGAACACGGCGATGGCCAACCTGGCAAACGCCGTTAATAATGGCGCTGATGGCCGCCCAGTGCACATTCATCAGTGCCCGGGCATCGCCCTGAATGGTCTTTAACAGGACAACGAATTCGTCCCCGCCATTGCGCGCGATAAAAATATCACCCGAGGCATAATGAGACAGCTTGTTGCCAATCTGGCGGATGACCTGATCTCCCACGTCATTGCCGTATTTTCGGTTTATCTCGCCAAAACCATCAAGATCAACCAGCATCAGCATGGCATTTCTGTGGTGTCGCTGACAGTCGAAAAATGTCTGATTGACCACTTCCAGCAGGCGTGCCCGGTTGGGCAACCCCGAAATGTAGTCGGTATAGGCCATGCGTTTGAGTCTTGACTCTAAGTGGTCACGCTCAAATTCGGCCCCCGCCCTGGCAGCAAACACCTGCATAATCAGGTCGGTTTTATCGTCAGTTTCAACCGGATGGCGGTAAAGTAAAGCGAGCAGGCCCGTGGTTTCTCCCTGACTGTTCTGAAATGCCACGCCAAGGTAGGACTCGATCCCCTCATCGGCCAGCATGGTGTCGCCGGGAAATAACGCCGCAACCTGCTTTTCATATCGACAAATACCATGTTGAATGGCGTTTTCACACGGGGTACCTTTTAGCTGGTAACTGAAGTTCTGCGCATTTTTCCCCTCCCGTAAAACCACAACGGTGTTCACGGTGCCGGGATCATCACTGGCAATTTGCCCAAGCAGTACCAGGTCGGCTTTGGCAAAATCGTACAACACCGACACCATCGCCGAATAAAAATCGCGGCTGCCGGGCGCCGACACAGTCTTCGCAATTCGTGCAAACGCGGTTTCCAGCTTAATCCGCTGACGCTGCTGTTTTTCCAGGGCAGCTGAGGTCGACTTCAGGCTGATACTGATAGCCACGGCAATGACCAGCGATAACAGGCTTAGCGGCAGGCCCCCCATGTAAAAAAAGACCACCTGATGGGTGTCTATCTGGTAGGACAAATAGGAAACGGCAATCTGTACCAGGAAAAATGCGATAAGCGATAACGCGAGGGCAGACTTACGCTGCCGGAAAAAGCGCAGGGTGACCGCTAAAAGAAATACCAGGGTCGCGAAGAAGAGCCCGTGAAACAGGTAAAAACCCGCTTCATCCGTGCCCCTTAGCAGGCTGATCATGTCACCGGTCAGGCTCATTTCACGAACCAGCACCACATCGCTGCCAAACCGCAACGTGCCGTCGGTCGCAAAATTAAGCACCACGAGCACCATCACCAGGGCGGTGTAAAACGCCATCAGCAGTTTCAGGTGCCGGATTTTACTCCATAAGCCAAAAGTCATTACCAGCAAGGGTATCGACACCAGGATCATGACGCTGTGCCAGCGCGCAATGACAATCGCGTCACTCAGCACGCGCGCGGTGTGCATTTCGTAGGAAAGCCAGTGATACAGCGCCAGCAAAATATTAAGGCCAATCAGCGGCCACATGTAGGGGCGTCCGCGCTGCCATCCTGACATGCCGATAATCAATACACAGACAATATTGACTGCGATTAATGCTGCAAAATAACTTTCCATAGTAATGATGTGATGCTGACAGAGGCCTTAAGTGTAGTACGGACCCGGGCTTCGTCGCAAAAAAGAGAAAAAACGCCAGCGGTTGCTGGCGTTCATCGTGATTACTTTTTCTCGCGTGAGGCGCGCTTACGATCGTTCTCGGTAAGCAGCTTCTTGCGGATACGGATGCTTTGTGGTGTCACTTCTACCAGCTCGTCATCATCGATAAACTCGAGCGCCTGTTCCAGTGACATTTTAATCGGTGGCACCAGCGTTTGCGCCTCGTCAGTGCCGGATGCACGGACGTTCGTCAGTTGCTTGCCTTTCAGGGCGTTTACCGTCAGGTCATTGTCACGGCTGTGAATGCCGATGATCATGCCTTCATACACTTCAACACCATGACCGATAAACAGACGTCCACGCTCCTGCAGGTTAAACAGAGCGTTAGTCAGCGCTTTACCTGGCGCGTTAGCAATCAGAACACCGTTTTTACGCTTACCAATGGTGCCACCTTTGTATGGCCCGTAGTGATCAAACGTGTGATACAGCAGACCAGAACCTGATGTCATCGTCATAAATTCCGTCTGGAAGCCAATCAGGCCTCGGCTCGGAATGATGAAGTCGATACGCACACGGCCTTTACCGTCCGGCGACATATCTGTCATCTCAGCCTTACGCAGACCAAGCTGCTCCATGATCGAGCCCTGATGCTGCTCTTCACAGTCAATAGTCAGAGTCTCAAACGGCTCAAGCGTCTGCCCGTCTTCTTCACGCAGAATCACTTCCGGGCGAGACACAGCCAGCTCATAGCCTTCACGACGCATATTTTCAATCAGGATACCCAGGTGCAGTTCACCACGTCCTGACACGCGGAATTTGTCCGGGTCACCGGTTTCCTCCACACGCAGTGCCACGTTGTGGACCAGCTCATCCTGCAGACGTTCCAGAATATTTCTGGAAGTAACATACTTGCCTTCTTTACCAGCAAACGGCGAGGTGTTGACCTGGAAGGTCATGGTAACTGTTGGCTCGTCAACCGTAAGTGGCGGCAGCGCCTCAACAGCATTCACGTCACAGATGGTGTCAGAGATTTTCAGCTCACCCAGCCCTGAGATAGCAATGATGTCGCCAGCACTTGCCATGTCAACTTCATGGCGCTGAAGACCGAGATACCCGTATACCAGACCGACTTTACCGGTACGTTTTTCACCCGATGCAGTGACGACCGTAACCTGCTGGTTCGGCTTAACTGTACCGCGCTTCACACGACCAACACCGATAACACCAACATACGAGTTGTAGTCCAGCTGCGAAATCTGCATCTGGAACGGGCCATTGATATCCGCATTCGGTGGAGACACCTGCTCAACAATCGTTTCGAACAGCGGCGTCATGTCAGTACCGGTTGTGTCAGAGTCGAGAGACGCCCAGCCGTTCAGGGCTGACGCGTAAACCACCTGAAAATCAAGCTGGTCATCAGTCGCACCCAGGTTGTCAAACAGATCGAACACCTGATCCATTACCCAGTCAGGACGTGCGCCCGGCTTATCAATCTTGTTAATCACGACGATAGGCTTCAGGCCCTGCGCGAACGCTTTTTGCGTCACGAAGCGGGTCTGTGGCATCGGACCTTCCTGCGCATCCACCAGCAGCAGTACCGAGTCTGCCATTGACATAACTCGCTCTACTTCACCACCGAAGTCGGCGTGTCCCGGTGTGTCTACAATGTTAATTCGGTAGTCGTTCCAGTTAATGGCGGTGTTTTTTGCCAGGATGGTAATACCGCGCTCTTTCTCGATATCATTCGAGTCCATCACCCGCTCTTCCGCCTCGCCACGGCTTTCCAGGGTGCCGGATTGTTGCAGCAGTTTGTCGACCAGCGTGGTTTTACCATGGTCAACGTGCGCAATAATGGCGATATTGCGCAGCTTACTAATATCAGTGGTATTCATTAATGGAACCTGTATCTGTTGGCGCCTGAGCCTTATGGTGTAAGGCAGCAGGAAGTGTTGATTCTTGCGAAGAGAAAAAATTTGCGCGGATTGTACAGAAAAACTACGGTCTTTGCGCCACTTTTTTTTATGCCACTGTGAAAAAGAACAAATCATCTAAATGTGGTGTAGCGAGGCTGGCGGGATCCATGAAGTTACACTAGGCTAGGAAAGGATAAATGACGCAACTTGCACCACAAAAATGCAAGAATGCACCATTACAGGGCAAATCAGAATCACGTCATGCATTCAAACCACCGCTATCCCGCATGGCGTGGCACTGGGTTTTATGGCACGAATATCGCTTCTGATTCTGGAATTGCTGAAGTGATTGCCTTCACTTCACCTGTTTACATCAAACCTGGAGGACACGATGTCAGTAGAAAAGGCATTAGAGCTGATTAAAGAAAGCGAAGCTAAGTTTGTTGATATGCGCTTTACCGATACCAAAGGTAAAGAACAGCATGTTTCTATTCCTGTTTCGCAAATCGATGAGGAATTCTTCGAAGAAGGTAAAATGTTCGACGGTTCTTCGATTTCCGGCTGGAAAGGCATTAACGAATCAGACATGGTACTGATGCCTGATCCGACGACAGTTGTACTGGATCCGTTTGCCGAGGAAGTCCAGGTTAATGTTCGCTGCGATATCCTCGAGCCTTCTACGATGGAAGGTTATGAGCGTGACCCGCGTTCAGTTGCCCGCCGCGCTGAGGAATACCTGAAATCTACCGGCATCGGTGACACCGTGTATTTTGGTCCGGAACCAGAATTCTTCCTGTTTGACGACGTCAAATTCCACACTGATATGGCCGGCTCTTTCTACAAGATTGATTCGTCTGAAGCGAAGTGGAACTCAGGTGCCGATTTCGAAGGCGGTAACCTCGGTCACCGTCCGGGTGTCAAAGGCGGTTATTTCCCGGTACCTCCGGTAGATTCTGCACATGATATCCGCGCTGCAATGTGTCTGGTAATGGAAGAAATGGGCCTGACAATTGAAGCGCACCACCACGAAGTGGCGACGGCTGGCCAGAACGAAATTGCGACCCAGTTCAACACACTGGTTAAGAAAGCAGACGAACTGCAAATCTATAAGTATGTTGTTCATAACGTTGCGGATGCCTACGGTCTGTCTGCGACCTTCATGCCAAAGCCTCTGGTAGGTGACAACGGCTCTGGTATGCACTGCCACCAGTCAATCTCTAAAGATGGCGTCAACATCTTTGCCGGTGACAAGTACGCAGGTCTGTCAGACGAAGCGCTGTATTACATTGGCGGTATCATCAAGCACGCGCGTGCCATCAACGCGTTTGCAAACGCGTCTACCAACTCGTACAAGCGTCTGGTACCAGGCTTTGAAGCACCGGTTATGCTGGCCTATTCAGCGCGTAACCGCTCTGCGTCAATCCGTATTCCTTACGTTACCAGCGATAAAGCACGTCGTATCGAAGTTCGCTTCCCTGATCCAACCGCTAACCCATACCTGGCGTTCAGCGCCATGCTGATGGCGGGTCTTGATGGCATTAAGAACAAGATCCACCCTGGCGATGCAATGGATAAGGATCTGTACGACCTGCCAGCCGAAGAAGCGGCGGAAATTCCAACCGTTGCCAGCTCGCTGGAAATGGCACTGGATGCGCTGGACAGCGACCGTGACTTCCTGAAAGCCGGTGGTGTTATGACTGACGACATGATTGATGCGTACATCGATCTTAAGCGTGAAGAAGTCACTAAACTGAACATGACTACCCACCCGGTCGAGTTCGACATGTACTACAGCGTATAATTACGCACGGTATAAACCTGCATACAAAAGCCCGCATTTGCGGGCTTTTTTTATGTGTGCGTGTCAACTAGTATGTGGAGTATGGTCGCAATGGAGGCGATAGTTTGTGTGGAGAGATAACGTGGCAACAAAGATAGCGCAATACCTCTTGCTTAGTGCGGTATGTATGCCGATGGCCTTTGCCGGCCCGGTGTATAAAGTAGTGAAAGAGGACGGCAGCGTGATCTACACCGACCAGCCGGTACAGGGAAGTGAAGAAGTCCGGTTTAACGAGGCAACCCGCAACGTGGCTGCTCCTCTTGCCACGCCAACCGCGGCACCTGCACAGAAAAAGGCAGCCCGTCAGATTGACTATCATGTCTCCGTCACATCTCCCGAAGAAGAAGCCACGCTACGTGATAACCGTGGCAATATCACCATTACAGCAGCGAAAACCCCGCCCAGTGCCCCCGCCCGCTTTCAGCTTACCTTTGATGGCGAGGTAAAAGCCGTCAACACCAGTGGTGTTTTTCAGTTGGAGGGAATCAACCGTGGCGCCCACCAGTACAGTGTTCAGTTGGTTGACAATAAGGGCAAGACTCTTGCATCTACCAGCGAAAGAACGCTGTTTTTGCATCAGGCATCAGTGTTCATTAATAACCAGTAACGGTCAATCATAGCGCAACGCCCGCACCAAAGCGGTTCAGAGCCAGACCCTACTGTGTGAATCGATCTGACTGACTCGCATTGTCAGGCTATAATGCACCAACACAGTGCAAGGAGATGCGCTCGGTATGCTGGAACCCGGGTTTGATACAACACAACTGATAAACAGTCTTAACACTGCGCTGGTCATGGTGGACAGAGATTTACGTATTCTGTTTGCCAACCACGCCGGTGAAGCCTTATTCGAAACCGGCACCAAACAGTTGTACGGGCACCGTCTGAGTGACTTCTTTATGCCTGAAACCATTGATGAGGCCAGACTGAAAGCGGCTATACGACTAGGCGAAGATTTTACCGAAAATGAGGTGAAGCTGATTTTTCGGGAGGAGCGTTGTGTACTGGCCGACCTGACGGTCACTAACCTGCAATCGGAAGCCGGACCGCGACTGCTGTTTGAAGTCAAAAAAATTGACCAGCAAAAACGTATTTCCCGCGAGAACCTGCAGCATGCCCAGCAACATGCCGCGCGGGAACTTATACGCGGACTGGCGCATGAAATAAAAAACCCGTTAGGCGGGATCCGCGGCGCCGCACAGCTACTGGAAAAGGAACTGGATGACAGCCAGCTCGAATTTACCCGCATGATCATTGAGCAGTCTGACCGGCTACGAAATCTGGTAGACCGTCTGCTTGGCCCGAATTCACTGCCCCGGCTGTCATGGAGTAACCTGCATCAGGCGCTGGAAAAAGTGCGCAGCCTTATCCGCTTTGACGCAGACTCACACATTACCGTGATCCGTGACTACGATCCCAGTATCCCGGATCTCCACATTGACCAGGATATGATTCAGCAGGCCGTGCTCAATATTGTACGCAACAGCGTGCAGGCACTGGCCGACAGCGCCACGCCCGATCCGCAAATACGACTGGTCACACGCGTTGAGCGTCAGATGACAATTCATGGCAACCGCTATCCGCTGGTTGCCAAAATCCAGATTATCGATAATGGTCCGGGCATTCCCCCGGAAATCAAAGACACTCTGTTTTACCCCATGGTAAGCAGCAAACAAAATGGATCCGGTCTTGGCCTTTCTATTGCTCAGACCCTGATTAATCATCACGGTGGAAAAATTGACGTAGACAGTCGTCCGGGACAGACCGAGTTTGTTCTGTATCTGCCCATTCACCGCAAGGAGTCAGAACATGAATAGTGAATCCGTATGGATTGTTGATGACGACAGTTCCATTCGCTGGGTACTGCAGAAGGCATTGCAGGCGGCCAGTATTGCCTGCCATTGTTTTGAGAATCCTGAAGACCTGCTGAGGCAACTCCACAGCGGGCAGGCACCTGAAGTGATTATTTCAGATATTCGCATGCCACAGATGGACGGCATGACCCTGCTTGAAGAAGTGCATACCACGCATCCTGTGTTACCGGTGATTATTATGACCGCCCACTCAGACCTGGACAGTGCCGTTAACGCCTACCAGAGTGGCGCTTTTGAATACCTGCCAAAACCGTTTGACGTGGATGAGGCCGTGTCGCTCACGCAACGCGCACTGGCCCATGCGCGCGAGCAGTCGCGCAGTCAGCAGGTTCCGCAGGATGACGTGGTTACAGAAATTATTGGTGAAGCCCCTGCCATGCAGGAGGTATTTCGCGCAATCGGGCGCTTGTCACGTTCTTCCATCAGCGTACTGATTAATGGCCAGTCCGGCACCGGTAAAGAACTGGTGGCGCATGCGCTGCACCGTCACAGCCCGCGCGCTGCCAACCCGTTTATTGCGCTGAATATGGCAGCCATTCCGGCTGATCTGGTTGAGTCGGAGCTGTTTGGTCATGAAAAAGGCGCGTTCACCGGCGCACAAAATACCCGTCAGGGCCGGTTTGAACAGGCAAATGGTGGCACGTTATTTCTCGATGAGATTGGTGACATGCCGCTGGATGTTCAGACCCGCCTGTTGCGGGTGCTGGCCGACGGCCAGTTTTACCGGGTCGGAGGGCATCAGTCGGTGACCGTTGATGTCAGGATCATAGCCGCAACCCACCAGAATCTTGAACAACGTGTTGCCGAGGGCAAATTCAGGGAAGACTTGTTTCACCGTTTGAATGTTATCCGTATTCATCTGCCGTCACTGGCGCAGCGGCGTGAAGATATACCCCTTCTGGCCCGGCACTTTCTGCGCCGTGCAGCGCGCGAGCTTGATGTAGAAGTGAAAACGCTGAGCACGGAAGCAGAGAAAGTCATGAGCCAGTTACCCTGGCCTGGCAACGTACGTCAGCTTGAGAATGTCTGTCGCTGGCTCACCGTCATGGCGAGTGGTCAGGAAGTCCTGCCCGGCGATTTGCCTCCGGAGATCCACACCGACAGCCATGCCGATGTCACCGGCGAAAATAAGGGCGACTGGACAACGCTGTTATCAGCCTGGGCTGACCAGCAGTTACGAGACGGTAAAATGAATATTCTCAACGACGCCATGATGACGTTTGAAAAAATCATGCTGGAGCGGGCCCTGCATCACACCCATGGCCACAAACAGGACGCCGCACGCCGTCTGGGCTGGGGCCGTAATACGCTTACCCGCAAACTAAAAGAGCTGAATATCAGTTAGTCATGCAGATACCGCCCGGACACTAGTGCGGGCGGGTCAGTAAATGCGTCATGGCGTGGTTAAAGTGGCGTACCCACTTCATGCTGAACTGGCCTTTGGCAATACGGTTTATTTCAATCACCGCCTGCTTCTTGGACAGTTGCTTGTCTTTGTTGTGGGCGCGGGAGTGCGTCATCGCATCGTAGGTGTCCAGAATAGCCAGCAGCTTCGCGCCGTCACAGATATCTTCTTCCTTCAGCCCAAGCGGATAGCCGGTTCCGTCCACCCGCTCGTGGTGCTGCAGTACAATTTTGCGGGCCTGATCCCACTGGTCCAGATGTTCCAGCAACCGTGAACTCTTGTACACGTGTGAGCGCATCAGATTGAATTCAATATCCGTGTACTCTTCCTTTTTATGCAGAATTTTCAGTGGCATAAATGCCATGCCAAAATCATGCACATAACAGGCAACTGCCAGCTGGTCTTCCTCAATCGGACTACCTGCGGTTTCATTAATGTACAGCGCCAGTTTGGCTATCCGGTCACCCCGCCCCGCCCAGTAGTTGGACCGGTGTTCAATGGTTTGCATCAGCTCACGGAAGAACAGGATGTCCATTTTCTTTTCGGCGCTGGTGTCTTTGGGAATGCCTGATGTCGCCAGCGTCGGTGGCTTGACCTTCTGTTCCTCACCCGGGCCGACGTCCAGCGCAGGATTCAGCAGCAACACCGCGTCGGCCAGCAGCTTTTCATGTTCCTGGTGATTGTCCGGTGTGATTCGGCTAATCGCGAGTACCAGTTGTTTATGCAGCTCGTCATCGAATTCTGCGCGCTGATTCAGCATCACCGCCTCGACAAACGCTTTCACCCGGTCCATGGTCAGCAGAACCAGATCGCTCATGGTACTGGAGTAATGAATTTGTCCCTTTCTCAGAAAGTCGAGCAAATCTTCTACATGCTGTAAAAGCGGGATCATCGGCGTAAAGTTGACCAGCCCAAGATCGCCTTTGATGGTATGCACAGACCGAAAGAGCGCGCGCTGCAGTTCATTATCCTCAGGACGCAACTCAAGCTCAATCAGAGTCTGCTCACTGGCTTCGTACAGCTCATTAATTTCATCGATCAGATCGGTGAGGATATCATCTTCAAGATCGTCAGGAACAAACGTTTGCATACACAAATTTCCGCTGGTCAACATGGTAAAAACAGTGTGGTTATATCATTTAGCTAACCGGATAGCGAATCCCGTTGTCGGGCCTGATGAGACACAAGACTGATCGGACATGCTACCTGCCCGCTTTGCCTTATACTGCGCCGCACCATTCGTAAACAAGGTGCTGTTTTGTTAGCTGTTCTACGTATTATCGTCCTTTTGCCGGTTTTTATAATGATAAACCTGTATGTTCTCGTCGTTTGTCTGGTCCGCCCTTTTCATCGTGACAATGTGCACATTGCAGGCAGAGCTTACGCAATAATGGCAGGCATCCTCGGACTGAAGGTTATTCTGCGGGTCTCAGACGCCATAAAAAAAGACGAGCCATATGTGTATATTGCTAATCATCAGAATAGTTACGACATCATTACTGTTGCCAAAGCCGCACAGCCGGGGGTCGTCACTGTCGGCAAGAAAAGCCTGAAGTGGATCCCCATTTTCGGCCAGATTTACTGGCTGTCAGGCAATATTATGATTGACCGGAAAAACTCAGGCAAAGCCCGCGACACACTGGCTGCCGCCGGCCGAAAGATTAAAGCTAAACGCACATCCGTCTGGCTGTTTCCTGAAGGTACCCGCAGCAATGGCCGCGGTTTATTGCCGTTCAAACAGGGCGCATTTCACCTGGCGAAAGCCACCGGCGAGCCCATTGTGATTGTGGCCGCCAGTAACCTGCATAACAAAATTCGCTGGAACCGTTGGAATAACGGCGTGATGCTGATTGAACTGATGGCCCCCCTGACTATGTCTGATGAGCATACCACCAAGGAATGGATGGCGATTTGTCATCAGCAGATGGCCGATAAAATTGAGGCGCTTGATGCCGAGGTCGCAGAGCTGGAAAAAAGCAGATAAACTTGCCGACAAAATCGGTTAAGGATCTCACTATGTCTCAGTTTGACGAACGCACCGAATGGCATGCGTTTAATCAGGAAACCATCGACGCCCTGCTTGAAGACGGCAGCCAGGCAGATGCGGTATACACTATCGAGCACCATTTCGCGAGCAACGACTTTGATAAACTGGAAAAGGCGGCGGTAGACGTTTTTAAGGCCGGTTTTGAAGTCACTGACGCAGAAGAAATGATGCTCGATGACGGCGGCCTTATCTTCTGTTTTGACGCCATCGCAGAGCGCGAACTTGTTCGCGAGGCTCTCGATGCCGATACCGACAAACTGCTGCAGATTGCTGATAAAGCCGACGTATATTATGACGGCTGGGGCACCTATTTTATGCCGCGTGACGAGGACGAAGAACAAACCGACGACTAAGCAGACAGGCTAAGTTAAGACTTCCTTCAGTTTTCGTTCATCAACCTTTTGCCACACTCTCCTTAACGCACATCAACGTGTTGTGTGAAGGAGAGTGTGATGAAAAAAATAACAACCCTTGTGCCTTTGTTGCTGTCTTCACTGTTACTGACCACTGACAGTATCGCAGAAGACATACAGCCCGAAATAAAAACGCAGTCGGTTGCCCGTCAGTTTGACGCCGTCCTGCCCGAGCAATCATCCTCGCCTGCCGCCATCCTCACCCGCCCTGCGACGCAGGCAGTGAAATCGCGCGATGCCGTGGTTCAGTTCAGCAGTCCCGACTTCTGGATCTACGACAGCTGGACTGAGTTCACCATTGATGCCGACTATGATGGTTACTATTCCGCGTTTTCAGTGACGTTTGACGCTGACACGGTGTACAGCGTTGCCGATGTGTATGCCATTATCTATTTAGGCAGACTCGACCGCTTTGAAGCCATCTATGAAACCCGTATTTTTAGCATAAGTGGTGACGACAGCCTGGATGCCATTACCATAGACAGCGACCTTGTCAGTGGCTTCCCGCCCGCCGATTATAGCGTGCTGATTGAGCTGTATGATGCTTACACCCACGAGCTGGTAGCCATTGCTGACGATTATGACGACGCCGATTTATCGTTGCTGAGCCTGGAAAGCCAGAACCATGACCAGGTAATCGAAGAACGTGTTGTCATTGTTGAACAACACGGCGGCAGTCTGTCTTGGCTGACAGCCCTCGCGCTGCTGGGGGCAGTTGGATGGCGGGCCGCCACAGGCCGGCGCATACGCACTTAATCGTCTGATAATGCAGGCTTTCTGCCGAGAAACTTGGTATTGATTTAAGAAAGGTGCCACACTGTAATTCAGCGAGATTCTGACATCAGGTTTTAAGGTAATGGGCAAGCCCGGCATACCCTCTAATTCGGCACTGAAATCGCGCCGCTCATTCCTGAGCGGCGCTGCCGCATTTACCGTTGCTGCTGGCGTTACGCCGTTCGCTATCGGCAAGGAAAAACCGGTCATTCGTGTACTCGGTACGCATGTCACTCTGCAGGAGCCCATCCGACAGCAAGCCATGGCCGACCTGGGGATCGACATCCGGTTTGAGCCAGGCGGCAGTGCAGCTGTGTTGCAAAAAGCCTCAATGGATCCGGCCAGCTTCGACCTGTATGAACAGTGGTCAAACAGCATTACCGTACTGTGGCGTGCCGGCGCTATTCAGGCCATTGACAAAACCCGGTTGCGTTACTGGGACGAAATCAACAGTTTGTCAAAAACCGGCAAAGTCACCCCGTCTGCCAAAATCGGTGCCGGCGATGCGCCGCACAAAATTCTGCATATTCAGGCCGATGGTACGCTGGGAACCGGGCATACTGATCAAATCAGCTTTTTGCCGTACGTCCACAATGTCGATTCCTTTGGCTACGATACCGGTCGGGTCCCCTCTGGCATGAACGCCGGCAATGAAAGCTGGGGCTGGCTGCTCGACAGTCAGTTAAGCGGCAGTGTCGGAATCGTCAACGACCCGACCATCGGGCTGTTCGACCTTGCGCTGGCAGCCCAGGCGAAAGGCTTTATGACTTTTAATGATATTGGCGCCATGACCCGTGACGAACTGGATGAACTGTTTGCCATTCTCATTGAGCTGTCACAACTCAATCATTTTAACGGGTTCTGGACCTCCGTGCCGGAGTCGGTTCAGTTTATGAAGAGCCAGCGGGTGGTGATTGAAAGCATGTTTTCCCCAGCGGTATCGGCGCTGAATGGTGAAAACATTCCGGTTCGGTTTGCCGCACCTAGAGAGGGCTATCGCGGATGGCATGGCGTTATGTGCCTGTCGTCAAGAACCCATGGACGCCGACAGGATGCTGCCTATGACTACATGAACTGGTGGCTGTCAGGTTGGCCGGGCGCCTTTATTGCGCGCCAGGGGTATTACATTTCTACGCCGCAACGTTCAGCCCAGTACCTGAGTCAGGCTGAATGGGATTACTGGTATCGCGGTTTGCCAGCGGCACAGGCTCTGAAAGGCCCGGATGGCAATGTTACCGTGCAGCAGGGTGAGCAGCGCTCTGGTGGCAGCTATGAAGACCGCTTCAACAATGTTGCAGTGTGGAATACCGTTATGCCAACCTACGAATACAGCCTGCAAAAATGGTATGAGTTTATTACGTCGTGAATACTAAGGATCGCTCCGTCGCATGCTGACATCCATTCGCACCCAACTGGTACTGGTACTGCTGGCAATGGTCGTGCTGTTATTGCTGCAGGGGTTTGTTGCCCGGCAAAGCCAGACTGTGCTTACCGACGGTCTGGAAAAGTCAGGCCAGGCAGTGCGCAATGTTTCTTTGGTTAAAGAACTTGAACGGGAAGTGCTGGATTTGCAGCGCAATGTCCTTATCTTTAACGAAAACGCAAGTAACTCCGCAGTCAGACGCTTCGAGCGCCTGATGCTGGCCATTGACGATAAGCTTACTCAGCTTGAGGCCGCGGAGATTGGCGACAGTGACACCATGCAGCATAATGATCTTCTGTCGCGAATGCGCAAACACCTCGAGGCTTACCAGAAAAATTTTCGTGATGTGGTTCTTTCCCGCGCCGAGCGCGATGATCTTATCGACCGCAACTCGCTGAAAGCACTGGTTAGCATCAAAGTTTTGCTGACAGAAGAAGTTGCGAAAGGCTATCTGGAGAGCACGCTGGTGACCCGGCTCAGGCAGAGTATTCTTGATGCAGAAAATGCGGTGCTGCAATACATGACCTCACCCAGTTTTGAACGTGTCACCGATTTTAACCGGGCGATGGATAACCTTCAGCAATCAATTACCGCTGACTCACCGCTGTTAGCCGTACTTACCCCCGTGCTGGCCAGAGCCAAAGAGCACTTCTTACAGCTGACCCAGCTGACCCAGGGCAATCTGTTTTTGGTAAATGTGGTGATGGCAGGTTCAGCGAATGAATTTCTGTATTTAAGCGGAGAACTGGCCGACAGCGTCACAATACAGACTGAACAACTGAAAAAACAAACCCAGGACGTAGCCGAACGTACGCGCAGCAATGGCGAAATGTTCTCATTCTTTGCGATATTGCTGGCGATCGTCACCGCCTTGTTTACGGCCTTCCGTATCCTTGGTCCAATCCGGTCGATTACCGATGTTTTTATCCGGCTGACCAACAATGAAACGAACGTGGTTGTGCCGGGCAGCCAGCGTTCGGATGAAATAGGCAAACTGGCGCGCGCGGCACGTGTTTTCCAGAATAAAAATCAGCAGACAGAGCAGTTGCTGCTTCATTCAAGGGAAATGAATAATCAGCTCGAAGCGCTTAACCGGGCGCTCTCTGAATCCAAGCAGCGCGCCGAGCAGGCCACCGCGTCAAAAAGTATCTTTTTGGCCAATATGAGCCATGAGATCCGTACACCGCTTAACGGCATTATCGGGTTAATTGAGCTGGCGCAGCAGCAGCCCATGTCGGCACAGTTAAAAGGCTACCTCGAAAAAGCGGCGTACTCCGGGCATATTCTGATGAGTGTCATTAATGACATTCTCGATTTCTCAAAAATTGAAGCCGGTAAACTGAATATTGAGGCTGTCAGTTTTTCCCTGCATTCGCTATTCAATAATCTGATTGCTGTGATCGCACTGCGTGCGCGCGAGAAAAACCTCAATGTAACCCTTACGGTGTCGCCGGACATCCCTCCGCAGGTGATTGGCGATCCACTGCGCATCGCACAGATCATCATGAACATCGGCACCAACGCGGTAAAGTTTACCGAGAAAGGGCGCGTTGACATTGCCTTTGACGGACAAATGAACGACGCGGGCAACCAGTTGACCCTGTCGCTCACAATTGCTGATACCGGCATTGGTATGACAGAGGAACAGGTTGCCCGTATCTTTCAGCCATTTACGCAGGCCGATGATGCCACCAACCGCAAATTCGGTGGTACCGGCCTTGGGCTGGCGATTGTAAAACAACTCACCGACCTCATGCATGGCACGCTGTCCGTCACATCCGCCCCGGGTGAGGGTACTACGTTCCAGGTAACGCTACCGCTGCGGGCGTTTAAGAACCAGCATGGGGTATTACATGAAGTACCGAGTATCCCGGATGATACCGTGTATGTCACAGCCTCACCGCTGCTGCCGTTAGCTTACCGGCAACCGGCCCGACTGCTTAACATCATCACGCCAAAGGCGCTGCGCGCTCAGACGCCCGCCCCTTCAGCCGTTGTTGTTGATATTGACGATCCTGCGGAGTTCAGCGAATGGACACCCACGTTTTCCTCCCTGACCGAAAACGGCACAACCGTTGGGCTGGTGCTTACGTCTCAGGCAGGCGCGGGATTAGAGTCACAATTAACCAACTGGAACGGCCCACTGCTGATACATCCCTTCACGCCGCTGCAGTACGAACAGTTTATTCGCGAGCTGCTGTTACCGGCTGGCGTATCCAGTCGCACTGAACAGCGCCAGGTAACAGAAGTTGCACTGCATGGTCACCTGCTGCTGGTAGAGGATAACCACATTAACCAGGTCGTGACCGGCGAAATGCTGACCAACCTTGGGTTGACGTATGATGTTGCCGAAAACGGCGAGCAGGCCGTCGATAAAGTCCGGCAACGAGGCCACTACGACCTGGTCCTGATGGATGTGCAAATGCCGGTAATGGACGGTTATGCCGCGACCCGCAAACTTCGCAGTCTGGGCTTTAAATACCTCGTGATTATTGGTCTATCTGCCAATGCCATGAAAGAAGACAAGTTACAGGCAGTACAGGCAGGAATGAACGACTACCTCACCAAACCGCTCAAACATGCCGCGCTGGTTGATATGCTGCAAAGACGCCTGAAGGTCAGTGACAACGCAAAAGAAACACCATAAAAAAAGGGTTGCCGAAGCAACCCTTTCTAACGTTTACAGAGAGGCGATAGTGTCATGCTGTGCTTTTAGTTTCTCCAGCTGACTTTCTGCGTCTTTCAGTTTCTCTCGCTCTTTCTCAATGACCGCATCAGGTGCATTACTGACAAATTTCTCGTTAGCCAGTTTGCCACGCGTACGCGCGACGTCTTTCTCCACCTTTTCCATAGCCCGTGTCAGACGCGCCAGTTCTGCATCTTTATCGATGAGTCCGGCCATAGGGATTAGAATTTCCATCTCACCAACCAGGGCGGTGGCACTCGGCGGAGGCGTATCGTTGTCACTCAGTACGGTAACGCTTTCCAGACGCGCCAGCTTGTCCAGGAAGCTGTCAGCTGCATCCAGACGGCGATGATCTTCCTCAGAGACGTTTTTCAGCAAGGCATTCAGCGGCTTGTTAGGCGAGATATCCATTTCGCCGCGAATATTACGAATGCCAACGATGAATTTCTTCACCCACTCGATATCGCTGAGTACCTGCTCATCCTGCTTAGCAGCATCCATCTCAGGGAACGGCTGACTCATGATACTGGCATCATCACTGACCTGAACCGCACTGACTTTCACTACGCGCTGCCAGATGGTATCCGTGATAAATGGCATCATCGGATGCAGTAACCGCAGAAGGTGTTCCAGTACGTTGATCAGCGTGTGACGGGTACCGCGCTTTTCAGCTTCTGAACTCTGGTCGTTGTTCAGCACCGGCTTGGTCAGTTCCAGGTACCAGTCACAGAACTGGTTCCAGGTAAACTCGTACACTGCCTGGGCAGCAATGTCGAAGCGGTATTCAGCAATGGCCTGTTCAAACTCTTTCAGGGTTTGCTGGAACTTCGCCCAAATCCAGCGATCCGCCAGACTCAGTACCATTTCACCACCGTCACGCCCGGTGTCCTTATCTTCTGTATTCATCAGCACAAAACGCGAGGCATTCCAGATTTTGTTACAGAAGTTACGGTAGCCCTCAACCCGGCCCATATCGAAGTTAATGTCACGGCTGGTTGATGCCATTGCGGTAAAGGTGAAACGCAGTGCATCAGTACCGTAGGCCTGGATCCCGTCAGGAAACTGCTTACGGGTACGCTTGGCAATTTTTTCAGCCAGTTGCGGCTGCATCATGCCTGAGGTACGTTTTTCAACCAGCGCGTCGGCACTGATCCCGTCAATCAGATCGATCGGATCCAGCACATTACCTTTGGACTTCGACATTTTGTCGCCATTCTCGTCACGAATAAGCCCGGTAATGTAAATGTGCTTAAACGGTATCTTGCCCGTGAACTTTTTGGTCATCATGATCATTCTGGCAACCCAGAAGAAAATAATGTCAAAACCGGTAACCAGCACCGATGACGGCACAAAGGTATCCAGCTCCGGCGTTTTTTCCGGCCAGCCCATGGTCGCAAAAGGCCAGAGCGCAGAAGAGAACCAGGTATCCAGTACATCTTCATCCTGGTGCAGGCTGACCTCAGCGGACAGGTCATGTTTCGCACGTACTTCATCCTCACTGCGACCCACGTACACGTTCCCCGCATCATCGTACCAGGCAGGGATACGGTGTCCCCACCACAGCTGACGGGAGATACACCAGTCCTGAATGTTATTCATCCACTGGAAGTAAGTTTTACTCCAGTTCTCCGGGATGAACCTGATTTCACCACTTTCCACCGCCTCGATGGCAGGCTTCGCCAGTGACTCAACCGCCACGTACCACTGATCGGTCAGGTAAGGTTCAATTACCGCATTGGTGCGGTCGCCACGAGGCACTTTCAGCTTATGCTTATCAACCTTAACCAGCAGTCCCTGCGCGTCGAGGTCAGCAACAATCTGCTTACGGGCCTCAAAACGGTCAAGCCCGCGATAGGCTTCCGGCGCCTCGTCGTTAATTTTGGCGTCGGCGGTAAGAATATTGATCATGGGCAGGTTATGACGCTTACCCATGTCATAGTCGTTAAAATCGTGCGCCGGAGTAATTTTCACGCAACCGGTGCCGAATTCAGGATCGACATAGTCATCGGCAATAATCGGGATAAGCCGGCCGGTAATCGGCAGACGAATAAACTTGCCCACGAACTGCTGATAGCGCTCATCGTCCGGGTGCACAGCCACCGCGGTGTCGCCCAGCATGGTCTCAGGGCGGGTGGTTGCGACGACCAGTTCGCCACTGCCATCACTGAGCGGATAACGCATATGCCACATGTGGCCGTCTTCTTCCTCATTAATTACCTCGAGGTCAGACACGGCCGTGTGCAACACCGGATCCCAGTTAACCAGGCGTTTACCACGATAAATCAGCCCTTCTTCATGCAGTTTCACAAACACTTCCGTGACTGCACGGGACAGGTTGTCGTCCATGGTAAAGACTTCACGCGACCAGTCCGGTGACGTGCCCAGTCGGCGCATCTGGCTGGTGATGGTGCCACCACTGTGTTCTTTCCATTCCCAGACTTTGTCGATAAATGCCTCGCGCCCAAGGTCGTGACGCGTTTTTCCCTGCGCATTGAGCTGACGCTCAACGACCATCTGCGTTGCAATACCCGCGTGGTCTGTACCCACCTGCCATAAGGTATTGTCGCCTTTCATACGGTGGTAGCGGGTCAGCGTATCCATAATCGTCTGCTGAAAACCGTGCCCCATATGAAGGCTGCCGGTCACATTGGGCGGCGGCAGCAAAATACAGTAAGGGTCGCCGGTGCCCGACGCTTTAAACAGCCCGGACTTTTCCCACTTTTCGTAACACTGTTTCTCGATGGATTGAGGTTCGAAGGTTTTATCCATTGTCTCTCTCAAAGATTACGCCGACTTGAACTGCATGGCGCAGCCGGCCTTCTGATATTCTTTATAACGTACCCGGGCCGCCTGTTTGGCGTCCTCTTCAACAGGTACAAAATCGATAATTTGCCGATGACTGTTCATGCTGGAAATGCGTTGTTCGCTCAGGTTGACCAGCATAGGCTGCCTGCCCAGCTGATCTCCCTGCCAGCAGATCTCGACCGGGGTTCCGGCCGCCGGTCCCTCACCATGAAGGTTGTGAGGCACAAAACGGTCAGACGGTAATTGCCAGAGCAGTTCATCCAGTTCCTCGGCCTGTTCCTGACTGCGGCACAGCGCAACCACTTTTTGCTTGTTCGCATAAGCGTCAGCAATCAGAGTGGCTGCACGGGCCGCAGCGGAGTCATCCGCTGCAGTCAGCTGGTAAAACACAACCTGAGGCATACAGGCTTAGTCCTCGTAACTCACACCGGCACGGTTCATCAGGAACTGTGACAGCATGGGCACGGGACGACCTGTCGCCCCTTTATTTTTACCACTGCGCCAGGCGGTGCCCGCAATATCCAGGTGCGCCCAGTTGTACTTCTTGGTAAAGCGCGACAGGAAACATCCTGCCGTAATACTGCCGGCCGGACGGCCACCCAGGTTCGTCATATCAGCGAACGGGCTTTCCAGCTGCTCCTGATAGTCATCCCACAGCGGCAGACGCCAGGCACGGTCTGAACTCTGCTCCGATGCATTCAGCAGTTCGTGGGCCAGCGGATTGTGCTGACTCATGACGGCGGTAGCATGGTGACCCAGCGCGATGATGCAGGCACCGGTCAGCGTTGCAACGTCAACAACCAGTTCTGGTTCGAAACGCTCTACATAGGTTAGCGCGTCACACAATACCAGACGACCTTCTGCGTCGGTGTTGAGTACCTCGACGGTCTGTCCCGACATGGTAGTCAGGATATCGCCGGGACGGTACGCGTTGCCGTCGGGCATGTTTTCACAGCCTGCCAGCACACCAATTACGTTAATTGGCAGGTTCAGTTCAGCTACCGTGTGCATAACACCCAGTACACTGGCTGCACCGCCCATGTCATATTTCATTTCATCCATGGCTTCACCGGGTTTCAGAGAAATCCCCCCGGCATCAAACGTCAGTCCTTTACCAACCAGCACGATAGGCGCCTGGTCAGCCGGACCACCACGATGATGGATGATACTCATGATCGATTCGTTATCAGAACCACGCCCCACCGCCAGGTAGGCCTGCATACCCAGCTCGGCCATCTGCGTTTCATTCACACAAGACGCCTCAACAGAGTCGTAGTCGCTGGCAAGCTTCTGGGCCTGTTCCCACAGATAGGCAGGATTACAGATATTTGGTGGCATGTTCGCCACGTCTTTGGTCGTGCGAGCCCCTTTGGACACTGCCAGACCATGTTCAATGGCTTTCTCACCCACCGTAAGTTCACGGCGTGTCGGGACATTAAACACGATTTTGCGCAGCGGACGACGCGGCTCACCTTTTTTGGTTTTCAGGTGCATGAAGGTATACAGCGTATCTTCGGTCGCCTCGACCGCCTGACGTACCTTCCAGTAGGTGTCACGGCCTTTCACATGTAATTCTGTCAGGAAGCAGACGGCTTCCATTGAACCGGTTTCGTTCAGCGTACGAATGGTTTTAGCGATGATTTGTTTATACTGGCGCTCATCCAGTTCACGCTCTTTACCGCAGCCAACCAGCAATACCCGCTCACTCAGGACATTCGGCACGTGATGAAGCAGCAGCATTTGCCCTGCTTTTCCTTCCAGATCGCCGCGGCGTAACAGGTTGCTGATATAGCCTTCACTGATTTCATCCAGTTGCTCAGCTACCGCAGTCAAGCGTCGTGGCTCGAATACCCCAACCACGATGCAGGCGCTGCGTTGTTTTTCGGGACTGCCACTTTTTACACTAAACTCCACGATAATACCTCGCTGTAATTCATTTTAAAGGTCGCTTGTTAGCGAAATTCACGTAACGTTTTGCGCCGCAATATGTTTTAATACATAGCCAGACCTGCATGCTTGCAGAGACTGTCGCAATGTACAATTATTGTGCGACAGACGATGAGCTGATGCGGCTGAACCGGGTAAGAAACCCGCAACAAATTCAGGCAAAACTTGTAAAAACATAAAGTTTAAACAAAATCGTGCGTTTTTTCATTAAAAATCCCAATTTTCCGAGCCCGTACTTATGCTGATTTTTCGCTATCTGGTCAGGGAAACACTGAAGTCACAGTTCGCTATCTTCTTTATTCTGATGGCGATTTTTGTGACCCTGCGTTTTGTGCGCGTGCTGGGTGATGCGTCGGACGGCGAGCTGCCTGCCGGACTGGTGATGGGCTTTCTCGCGCTCTATGCACCCATTCTTGCCTCACTGGTACTCCCCATCAGCGCTTACCTGGGCATCATGCTGGCACACGGCAGACTGTATGTTGACAGTGAAATGACCGTGCTTAAAGCCTGTGGCGTGAGTGAATGGTACGTTACCCGCGTGATGCTGATATTGTCAGTATTTATCATGCTGATTACCGCTGTCATTACCCTGTATCTTGCCCCCATGGCTGCCCAGAGCGAATACCAGTTGCGCGAAAAAGCGCGCAGTGAAGCCGGATTCTCTGCCCTCATCCCGGGCCGTTTTCAGCAAACCGGCAATGAAAAGGCGGTGATTTTTGCGCACGATATCGATGCGGATGACAACACCTTACAACGGGTCTTTCTGTCACAAACCCAGGAAGAGGACGCCTCACACAGCACCGCTCAGGTTCGCGTGGTATATGCGCGTCAGGGAGAGATTGAAACGAATGATGATGGCACCCGTAACCTGGTACTTCGTCAGGGTGTGCAGTATGAAGGTCAGCGAACACGCCGCGATTTCCGGCGCGTGGAATTTGATGAGTACCAGATTCAGATCAACGACAAACCGATAGAAGAAAGCGGGCGTAACGTGGAAGTCCTCCCCACACTGGCTCTGCTGGACGACGATACTCCCGAAGGCTGGGCTGAGCTGCAGTGGCGCCTGGCCATTCCGCTGTCCATCCCGTTTCTGGTGCTGATTGCAGTTCCGCTAAGCTCTGTCGATCCCCGCCAGGGTCGCTTTGGAAAAATGTTCCCGGCCATCCTGCTCTATCTGGGCTATTTTCTCCTGCTGCTTGCCAGCCGACGTCTGCTTGAAGATGGCAAAATGCCAGCAGAGCTGGGGCTATGGTGGGTACATACCATCATGCTGATCATCGGTGTCATGTTGCTGGTGCGTGACAGAAAGACCGGGACGCAACTGCGTGCCTGGCTGTTGGGGAGGCGCTGATGTTTAAAATTCTGGATATGTACATCGCACGCACCCTGCTGGGCACTATTACCGTGACCCTGTCTGTGCTGGTGGGGCTGTCAGCACTGATTAAGTTTGTTGAGCAGCTGCGTAAACTCGGTGAAGGCGACTACGATATGGCGCTGGCCGCGATTTATGTGGTACTCAGCCTGCCCCGAGAGCTGGAGCAGTTTTTCCCCATGGCCACCCTGCTCGGCGGACTAATCGGTATGGGCGTGCTGGCCAGTAACAGTGAACTGGTGGTTATGCAGGCGTCCGGGCTGAGTCGCTGGAACATCATTGCCTCGGCAATGAAATCCGCGGTGCTGATGATTGTGCTCGTTATGGCGGTTGGCGAATGGGTCACCCCATTCAGTGAGTCGAAAGCAAAAGAAATTCGCACTGAAGCGCTGACCGGCGGCAGCCTGTTTTCTTCCGATAAACTGGTGTGGGCGAAAGACGGCGACCATTTTGTCAGCATTGGCCAGGTACTGTCACAGGACAGCCTTCGCGATATCAGTATCTTTGACTTTAACAGCGATCTGACACTAAACAGCATTACCTATGCGCGCAACGGCAACTTTGACAGCGATGGCTGGTGGCTCAATGATGTCAATGTTACCCGTTTTACTGATGCTAAGGTCAGCGCCGAGCAGCAGGAACAACTGCGCTGGGACTCGACGCTGACACCGGACAAGCTGGGGATAGTCGCAGTTAAGCCAGAGGCACTGTCGATTCAGGGCCTGCTTGATTATATTGGCTATCTTGAAAACAATGCACAGGATGCCAGCCGCTACGAACTGGCATTGTGGCGAAAGATCCTGCAACCGGTTTCCGTCAGTGTGATGCTGCTACTGGCACTGTCGTTTATTTTCGGACCCTTGCGCAGTGTGACAATGGGCGCGCGGGTGATTATGGGTGTACTGATTGGCTTTGGTTTCTTTATTACCAATGAAGTGTTTGGTCCGCTCAGCCTGGTATATCAGCTGCCGCCGGTTGTTGGCGCGCTGTTACCCAGTGCGATGTTTGCCGCGGTAGCTGCGTTTCTGTTAAGACGCTGACACCATTACCAGCTTTTGTGGTCGTTCATTTCTTTGGTGAGCTTCAGGACTTCGGTACCGGCTACCCGGTCCTGCAGCGACTGCTTATTTTTAATATCAAACAGTACCAGCAATGTGCCAAGTCCACCCAGTGAGAATACCAGGCGCAGCAATAAACGCCGCCACGTCATCGGCTCATCTGTTGTACTGTAAATGCGTAGTCGCCAGGCCCGCATACCGAGTGTCTGCCCGCCTTTACGCCAAAACCACAGAAAAAAGCCAATAACCCACAGCGCAACCCAGACCTGAATAATGCCCTTATAGAGTGTGGATTGCTGAATGAAGTCTGCAGGCTGTTCAAACCCGGACATATCCAGCACGCCGTTTTTAAGCAACACGACCATCACAACAGTGACTACCATGGCGGCACACATCCCAACGGCGGTTGCTACCAACGTATCGTAAACCATTGCCAGCAAGCGGCGAATAAAGCCAGCACGTTGCGCCGTGGTCTGTTCATTATCGGTTGTTTTTGTTGCGTCGCTGTTTGTCACGCGTTGTCTCTTAAGGTTGGAAGCCTGCGTAGTTTGCCACAGCATATGAAATTCTCAACGATTGAGGGTGACATGACCGGCATTATTCGACCAGCGCGTCATTGATGCTTGCGATCAACCTCTCTGCATCAGGATGCGAGCGTGACACAATGATATGTACCGGTCTGTCAGACAGTACGTCATAGGTTAGTGCCGGATTTATCGGCAGGGCGTCATCGTAGTACGTGAGAAAATAGGCCAGACGGCCCTTTTCAATCATATCCAGCCCCTTGGCCACGGATGTCACACTGTAAGGAGCCTGATCGTACGCCAGGTCTACATCAAACATCTCAAGATAGTGAAACTGATTACCGGACAGCACTGCAAAAGGATGCTGCCGTAGTGTATTCACATTGCTGACAGGGGGCGTGTCGGCGCGGCGTAGTGATACCAGACGAATATGGTATAGCGGCACACGGCTGACCAGATACGCTGCGTTGATCTTGTTATTGGGCGCAACAGCCGTCGAAATATCATAAACCCCTGCGTGCAGGTTTCTGACACCTCGGGGAACAGAGTCCAATTCATATCGCACCTGCCAGTGAAGTTTTTCAAACAGCGCGTTTAACGCCGAAATAGCAATACCTTCGGGCTGTCCCGAAGCGTTGACAGACTCATAGGGGGGTTGTTGCGAGATGAACACTGAGACTATTTTCGGGTCGTCACCAACGCTGACGTCCTGCGCCCGCAGCATGTGTGGCACCATGCCACACACTGCCAATAACAACCAGAGTACAACACCAGACCGGTACACAGCTGCCCGGTCTGGCATCATCCGCCAGAGGTTAAATTGCAAGCACTTATTCTCTTTCTGAGGTCTACTTTTCCTTGCTTTTTTCCGGCATTTCATTGAAATCAATACCATCATTGAGCGAGATGACCCGGGTCTTACTGATGCGATGACGGTAAATTTGTCGCAGATACCGGATGGTGTCTTTCACGTTATCAATGTTCAGACGAATATCATTGATTGACGTAAAGCTCTTCTCATCACGGATAATCTCGCGGTATTTCTTCTCGTACATGGGCTTGATGGCATGCCAGTTGGTATCGAGGATCTTGGCCGGATCTTCATGTTGCAGCAACATCGATTCCAGCTTTTCCTCATCAAACTCATCGGCCTGGATAAACTCCACAATCGCTTTGTCGATCGTATCGTCATAGCCCACATCACTACGCGCAAAGCAGCGCTTAATGAAGGCCACGATCAGCGTCAGGAAGTCATCACTCAGACACGGACTTTTCGCTATCAGGGTAGTCAGCGACAGGTTAGCAGAGGCACCAATAACCAGCGCATAACGCTTGAGCGTTGTATTCGGGAAGAGTGCGTTCAGGTGTGCCTTTAACCGGTTTAATGCCATGTAAGACAGTTTGTAGTCTTTGGGTAATGACACAATTGACACGACCGACGAGCAGTTCTGGAAAAAGTGAAGTTTACGCAGGTTGCTCGGATCGTAATTAGACTCGCGGTATTGCTGAAGCGCCTTGCGGTATTTGTGTGACTCTACCGGTAACAGGCTGATGCCCTCGATTGCCTGCGTTTTCTGGTTGAAGTGCGGTAAATCAATTGACCGGAAGAACAAGTCATCAATATCCAGTTCCTTGCGCTGCGTATGCGTCGCCATGTCGGTCACCGATTCAGCATAAGCAATGGCAACGGGGCCGGCCAGACTCATAAACAGGTCGTTCGCGTCCATACGGATGGTTTCACCAATGTCGATACCCGCCCGTCTGAAGTAGTTTTCATCGTAATCGGTGGTGACAGCCTGGGCAGTCAGAATGTTAAAAATCTGCTGACTGATATACTGATTGGCGTAGCGCTCCATGGCGTTGACGTCAATGTTCTGAATGCTGCTGTCAGCATCGTTTTGCTCAGCATAGCGCATGATGTCATTGGAAATCAGCATCATGGCATTCCACGGGCGTATGCGTGCCAGCACATCCTTAGAGTGATTCTCAATTTCGCGATCTGAGTTGTAGGAGAAATTCCACTCTTCAGACAAGTATTTACACAGCAAACGGCCTGCATTGATGTGCAGGGCCTCCGACATTTCGGAATGGCGGTCTGAAATATTAGGCAGAATACAAATACCACTGGTAAAGATGGGCTCAAACACAAAAGACTGGTGTTTGCTTTGTATTTCCCGCTCGCTGCGCACCTCGAAAGTCTTACTCATGTAAGAATATTGCTGGGCAAGGCCAAACTCCGACGCCATGCCAGAACCTGTACCACCGCCCGCGCTGAAAATATAAAAGTACAGGCGTGACTGATTCGCTTTAATGCCACAGGAATCGATAAGATAGGAATGAATAAACTTCCACTCTTTATTACTGAAGTGGTCGGTTTCTTTTTTAAGAATAATTTTCGCCAGGTACTGCCCCAGGATAGGCGCATTACCCGCGCCGCCCGCGTGCACTTCGGACAGATCCATAATTTTCAGTTTGTTATAGTCTGTAAGGAAGTCGCCGCTGGCATTCTTTGACGAGAAACGAATGCGCCCCTCGATGTCTTTGTCTAAATCTCCCAGAACCACCAGCGGTTCAATAAGAAACACAGGTTTAATGACTTCTTTTGATGCCAGGTTTAAGTTGCGCTGGATCCACCGGATGGGCCGGCTTTCCTTTTCATGCGCCCGATTCTGCTCATCCCGGAACTCATTAAGGTAATATTTTCGTGCGTTGTACACCAGCGACGAGACATCCAGCGCGATATTTGAACCGCAACGCCCGAGGCCAATCAAACATACCGACGGAAAATGCTGCGCGGGTGCCGACGGCTGTTTATCCGGTGTATCAGCCGGATAAACATCGGTACGCAGTGCATCCAGGTTGGACAGAATGCGGGCAATGTCAGACTCGGTGAAATACCGGTCCGGCAAGGTCTTCGTACTGACTGATTTGGTAACAGGTTCTTTGATGATGACATCGCTGTCCCTGCTGGTGTCTTTTCTGGTGGTGCTGTTTTCTGTTTTTTTTGTTGAGCGTAGCCCGGGTTGCTTACTTTGCATGCCTGTTTCCTACAACTGATAAAATACCCCGAAACTTAACTATAGGTCAGATTTCAAACATCGCGAGTTCATTTCATATCAGTTGTTTCATAACGCCAGGTGATTAATCTCTCGCCAGTTATCTGATTTCTCCCGATAAAAAGCTTGCATGCCAATAGGCGATAACTATAATCACCACGTCGATTCGGTTTCCAATTCCCGAATCGCGTTGTTACTGCAATATACTCTGTGCCAGAGTGGCGGAATTGGTAGACGCAGCGGATTCAAAATCCGCCGACCGCAAGGTTGTGCCGGTTCAAGTCCGGCCTCTGGTACCATCCTTCTTTGCACACAATAAGCCGACCTTTGAGTCGGTTTTTTTGTGTCCTTACGTAACCCTCTTTCAGCAGTTAATTGAGTAATCATACCCTGGCACTTCTCTCACAATTGGAGCGAGATAAACTGCCTAAGGAAGATCCGGAGTGATTTGAACATACGTTGATTAAGTATCTCTTCATCATTAATGTAAACGGGGTAGAATCCAGGTAGAACAGATTAAAAACCGGTTCGCTCTTTCAAATGAGAAAGCAATACAAAGCTACTCTCGAAGAGCCAAGGAGTGGGCGGCGAATTATAAGAGACGCGGTTGCATTTAAGGATATAACTATGAAAGGACTGAAATCGTCGCATCAGTGTCCTATATGCGACAAGCGGCTTGATTACTTCTCAAGATATCCGAATTATGTCTGCAAGCGATGTGAGGAACAAGCAACTGACTCCAGCGGGAGAAATGTTAGGTATTTCAATGTTGGAATCCATGGCGGCATCACTGGTAAATACGTAGATAATGACTCACCTTATGAGCACCAAGAATGCTTCATTAATGGTGTAAAGTGTTTCGCAAGCGATGCGCATACAGGTGGGATCGTAATTGAGACTTGTGAATTTCATGAACGAATTAAAGGGATGCCAGTTTTGAATCATGAACGTTTTACGCTGAGCGAGAATCAATGGTATGCAGCCGAAATAATAGGCGAAGAGTTTGAGTCTGAGATACGAACCTATTCTCCGATAAAAGTCTATCGCCTAGATAGAAAGAAATCGGGTAGGAGTCTCTTTTCCCTTCATTTTTATCACGCAAACTATCCCGAAGGCGTCAGAGACAAAGTTTACGAGTTACAGACAGTTGAGCGAACACGCTCATTTATTCTAGCCAAGACCACTGAGCGTCCAATGACCAGGTATCTGCTAATCTACTCCATCGACGGAGACTGGCTGCATAAACACTTTGGGGTTGAACTGGACAGAACTGTAAGAGTTGATGAGTGGCTTGAACGAAACGCTTAATTAAGAGGAGAGCAGATGGAACCTCGCGAGTTTATTCTTCATTGTCGCAATGAGTTACGGACTTGCTTCGAAAACACGAAGCGAGGCGATAGTGATGACGTTAGGAAAAATCGTACAGAGGGCCTCTTTCAGGCCTGTCGGTTACTTGGGATTTTAACTTCAGACGAAGTTCGCGATATTTATGAGGAAGAACATATTCATGTGTTTGGCGAGACTATACAGCGAAGGAAGGAACGGAAGGAGTATATGGCTAAATTAAAAGCCTCATCTCCAGACGATTACTTTGATATTCCAGCCATTGAGAGAAGGCAATAAAAGCAGAGAAGAAGAGCCACTGTGTGCAAAGAAATGTATAGCGTCTAAAAAAACCACCCAAATCATTGATTTTTAAAAATATTTCTTCACACGCTAAACTTTCAAAATCCGCCGACCGCAAGGTTTTTCCGGTTCAAGCCCGGCCTCTGGTACCAAACATCAAGCCGACGTCAGTCGTTTTTTTTATGCGAAGGAAAGTAGCCAGCTATTCAGCCAGTGTTTGCACAAAATAAGTCAGTTGGTGTTGCTCGGCGTAGTCATTAAATACGCGTTTTAGCAGTTCAAAATGTGGCGAACCTTTGGCGACGGCGAAGTACGCGTTCACTCTCAATAGCGGGGTCACTTTTATCCCCTCAGGCAGCACTAACGCCGTTTGTCGCTGTAAGTGCAGTACGTTGGACTGGTATGAAATCAGCGCATCGCTGCGCCCCTTCAGAAACAACTCCAGTGCGGAGGCGGCGGTGGGCAGGTCGATGAACTGGTAGTGTTGCTCAGTCAGCCGCTGCCGTCCCCCTTCATAATCGAAACCGCGTATGGCTGAAATGGTTCTGAAATCGCCCTGAGCGCCATGATGATAGAGATTAATGATTAGTTGTTTCAGGGGGGGCTCGATCAATTCCACATACGGTTTGAGTGCACGTGTAGATTTAACATTAACGGTAAAGTCGACTTCTGAACGTTCTACCAGGCGGTACATTCTGATGGGTAACGCGCACACCACCTCAAGTTCGATGTTGTAGTGTGCGAGTATCTTACTGGCAACCTCAATATTCTCGCCGACACACTTACCACTGCCCTCATCAATGTATGCACTTGGCGGAAACAGTGATGCACCCAGCGTCACGCGGGCCTGCTCAGCAAACGCCGGCGCCCAGATGCACAGCAAAAAAAGTCCCAGATACGTTTTCATAATATGTGAATGCAGCCCCTACCCCTCTACCCTAACAGAGTAGGTCAATTGCACAATGGTGCATTAATTCCGAACAAGTTTTTTATGACAGGCTTATGCTGCCCTACTTTTCAGTCATCATGTTTTATCTGTGTCCGGCGGTAGTCGCGAAACCCCATACCGGTCCAGCGCTTAAAGGCTTTTGCAAACGCGCTTTCATCGCTGTAACCAAGATAGTCTGCCAGACTTGCCTGAGTAACATGAGGTTTGTGAATTTGGGCCAGTGCATGCTGTTTGCGAATATGTTGTGCAAGGGCCTGATAATGGGTGTCTGAGGCACGTAAACGACGCTGCAGGGTTCGCTCACTGACAGCCAGGCTGGCAGCGATTTGCGCACGTGACAGCCACGGCTGATTAGTAAGCAGTGCCTCAACCTGCTCCACAAAATTCTGCGGCGAGAGCTGCGCCAGCTGCTGATTAGCCAGCCCAAGCATTTGCGCCTGCACCGCAGGGTTCACCTCTCGCTGCTTGTAATGCCAGTCGCTGTCGGCATACACAATGGCATTATGAGCATGCTCAAAGTTCACCTCGGCCTCGCCAAAAGCCTGCTGGTATAATGCGTCCGGTGCCTGCTGAGCATGCGAGAAGCAGACGGCAACAGGGGTAATATTTTTGCCCGCGACCCAGCGCGCCCCCGTGGCGATGCTGGCAAAGATCGCTTCAATGCGTAAGCTCACCGCAATGGTAAACCTGGCGTCATAGCGTATGCTCCAACCCTGCGCCGTATGCGTTTTGGCAAACTGTCCCCCTTCACCAATTAGCGGCGAATAGTTAATCAGGCTGTCTACCGCCACACTCAGCGAAGGACTGCTCAGCAATAAGAAGCCAATGGTGTCAAAATGCTGTGGCAGCATAGCCAGACCGATATGCAGTCCAAGTCCGCGCTCATTGTGCTGCTCCAGCCACTGCCACAACGCATCCTGCAGCGCCATCGGCAGACGCGCATCATCCTGATGCTGACGTATCCGTGACAGCAGTTCAGGATCTATCGCAATATTCAGCTGCTCCAGGCGCGACAGAATCGCCTGGGTAAAGCTTTGGGTCACACTAGCTGTCATGCTGTCCTCTGGGAAAAATGAATGCTGGTAAAGGATACGCATTTTGTCCCGTATTAACTAGTTATTTGTCTCATCCGAGCAAGGCGGGGTTGTGAATAGTTTGTTAATCTCATCGCAATGCAATTACCAGAGACCGTGAGTATGAACCCGTACGTTGTAATTGGCGCTGGTCCTATGGGCCTGTGCACTGTGCGCCGAATGGCAGAACAAGGCATCCGTGTGCTTGGGCTTGAAGCGCATTCGGACGTTGGCGGACTGTGGGACATCGACAGTCCAACCAGCACCATGTATGACTCGGCGCATTTAATTTCGTCAAAGCGTATGACCGAATTTGATGACTTCCCGATGCGTGACGAAGTTGCCACTTATCCACGCCACGACCAGCTCAAAGAGTACTTCCAGAGCTACGCCCGGCACTTTGACCTGTACCGTCACTATGAGTTTGGCTGCTGGGTTGAACGCCTTGAGCCGGAAGGAGACAACTGGCGTGTGCAATACCGCCAGGGTGATAAGCAGCATGAGATTATCGCTGCTGGCGTATTGCTGGCTAATGGCACCCTGCATCATCCTAACAGAGTCAGCTTTGCGGGCCAGTTTAACGGTGAACAACTGCACAGTGCCGATTATCGCAGTGCCGATATCTTTGCCGATAAACGGGTGCTGATTGTCGGCTGTGGCAACAGCGGCTGTGATATTGCCGTAGATGCGGTTCATCGTGCGAGCAAGGTCGATATGGTAGTTCGCCGCGGCTACTACTTTTTACCGAAATTTGTCGCCGGTCTGCCAACCGACACGCTGGGCGGAAAACTGCGGCTGCCTAACTGGCTCAAACAACGTATTGACGGCACGCTGGTCCGGCTGATTTCAGGTAAACCAAGCCACTACGGCCTGCCCGACCCCGACTATAAGATGTATGAGTCGCATCCTGTTATCAATTCGTTGTTCTTACATCATATTGGTCACGGTGATATTCAGGTTCGCCCTGGTATCGACACGCTCACGCCGGATGGTGCCCGTTTTACTGACGGTACTGAAGCGAACTATGACCTGATACTGCAGGCCACGGGCTACAAGCTGCATTATCCGTTCATCGACAAACACCATCTGAACTGGGTGGGCGATGCGCCGCAGTTGTATCTGAATGTGTTTAATCCGCTTCACTCAAACCTGTTTGTTATGGGCATGGTTGAGGCGGCCGGGTTAGGCTGGCAAGGCCGTGATGAACAGGCCAAACTGGTGGCCAGGGTGATCCGTCTGCAACAGGACGATCCGGACGCTGCCGCTGCCTTTTTCGCCCGGGTAAACACCAAAGCCGGTCAGCGAATAGACGGCGGTATGCGATACCTGGCACTGGAGCGCATGGCGTATTACGTACACAAAACCGATTATCTGAACGCGCTGTCCCATGAGCAGCGCCAGCTGAACCCGGGAGTATAGATGTCGCCGGAAACGTTATTTACCCTCAATGCCATTCTCGCCATGATGATGTTTGGCATTGCGCTTAGCCTCACTACCGCAGATTTTCGCCGTGTGGTGAAAAAGCCGTTAGGCCCGGTAGTGGGCATGGCCGCCCAGTTTATCCTGCTGCCCGCCCTGACCTGTCTGCTGACCTGGCTGATCCCCATGCCGGGTGAAATCGCACTGGGGTTATTGCTGGTAAGCTGTTGCCCCGGCGGCAGCTTCTCAAACCTGATGACTTATCTGGCTGGCGGCAACACTGCCATGTCAGTCAGTATGACCGGGATTGCAAGCCTGCTCGCCTGCGTATTAACCCCGCTTAATTTTATGTTTTATGCGTCGATCAATCCCCGCACACACGCGCTGCTAAGCAGCATTTCGGTGTCGGTGACCGACATGCTGATAGTCGTGGCCTTCGTCCTCGCTATCCCGCTCGCGCTCGGTCTGCTGTGTGCGCGCCAGTGGCCGGAGTTTGCGCGTACAAGCGAGCCGTTTTTTCGCTTTATCTCCCTGTTCACCCTGTTCGGCTTTGTCGCCATTGCC
Organism: Alteromonas nitratireducens; assembly: GCF_040812025.1. Classification (NCBI taxonomy): domain Bacteria; kingdom Pseudomonadati; phylum Pseudomonadota; class Gammaproteobacteria; order Alteromonadales; family Alteromonadaceae; genus Alteromonas; species Alteromonas nitratireducens. The sequence goes on along the minus strand of NZ_JBFNPK010000002.1, from coordinate 67,856 downwards.
TTATTCATGAACTGGGAGCGCTTTATTGGCGGTGCAAGTTTATTTTTACTGGCTGTGGTGGTGCACAATGCCCTGGCACTGCTGATTGGCTGGGGTTCAGCACGTGCACTGGGGTTAGCTACACCCGACCGGCGTGCCATTACGCTTGAGGTCGGGCTGCAGAATTCCGGTCTTGGTCTTGGCATTATTTTTACGTTTTTTTCCGACCTCACCGGGATGGCGATCATTGCGGCCGCATGGGGTATCTGGCACCTTATTTCGGGCACGAGCCTGAGCCTGTTCTGGCAGCGTTCCGACCGAAAGCAACGCCGACAGCGCACCTCTGATAAACAGGTTTCCTATGAGTCTTAATATCCTGATTACCGGCAGTGAAGGCTATATCGGACAACGACTGATAGCCAGACTGGCCGGGCAGCATAAAATTGTTGGCATTGACATCCGCCCGTCAGCACAGCAGACCTATCCCTACTACACGATGGACATCCGTGACGCCGGATTGCGGGATGTTATGACGCGTCATCAGATCACCCACGTCGTACACCTGGCCAGCGTCATGCAGGCCAGCAGTGACCGGGCCCGCGATTATGACATTGATGTCAATGGCACACGCAATGTACTGCGCTGCTGCATTGACAGCCACGTCAGCCATATCACGGTTTCCAGCAGCGGCGCAGCCTATGGGTATCATGCCGACAACCCGTCGTGGCTGAACGAGCAGCACCCGCTGCGCGGCAATGATCACTTTGCATACAGTCAGCATAAACGCCTGATTGAAGAAATGCTGGCAGACTACCGGAGCACACACCCCAACCTCAACCAACTGGTGCTCAGGCCGGGCACGGTTCTGGGCAAATACACCCGGAACCAAATCACCAACCTGTTTACCAAATCACGCCTGCTGGGCGTTAAAGGTTCACCCTCGCCATTTGTTTTTATCTGGGATGAAGACGTGGTCAACATCATTATTAAAGGCGTGACCGACAGTAAAACGGGACAATTCAATCTGGCCGGTGACGGTGCGATGACCATGGCTGAAATCGCCAAGGTGCTCGACAAACCTCTGATTCAGCTCCCGGCCTCATTATTGTCGCTGCTGCTCAAAGCCGGTCACGCGCTTGGCCTGACCCGCTACAGTGCCGAGCAACTTGATTTTTTGCGCTACCGACCGGTGCTGGACAATCGGGCGCTGAAAGCCGAGTTTGGTTATGTTCCACAAAAAAATACGCGTGAGGTGTTCGACTTCTATCTTGAACACAACCTTAAACGGAAATTATCCTGATGCAGACAACGACAACCTCCCGCCCTGTCGCGGTTATCACCGGTGCGGCGTCTGGTCTGGGACTGGATTTAGCCCGGCAACTCGCGCCCCACTACGACCTGATCCTTATCGACGTGCAAGCTGATGCCCTTAAACAAGCGGCTGCATCACTCGGAGGCCAGCGTTATTTCGTCTGTGACCTGAGTGAGCCGACTGACATCACAACGCTCACCCAAACACTCTGCGGTGAGCCAACCCGGATCAGCGTACTTATCAATAACGCAGGGATTACCCACCGTTCGCTGGCCGACAAAACGCAGACACAAATTATTCAGAAAGTCATGCAAATCAACTACCTGGCGCCGGTTCAACTGACCCAGGAACTGCTCCCGGTACTCACTGATCAAGCCTGTATCGTCAATATCAGCTCAATGGCGGGCTGGATGCCTGTACTGGGGCGTGCCGGGTATTGCGCGTCAAAGTCGGCATTACACCAGTACTTTGAAACCTTGCGAGCTGAATGGCATGGAAACGGTAAGCATATCCTGATGGTATATCCCAGCTTTCTGGCCACGCCGATTGAACAGAACGCCCTGAACGGCCAGGGTGGCAGGGCCACACACGCACGCTCCATGGTGGGCGCATTGCGTAGCAGTGAGGCCATGGCCCGGCAAATTGTTACGGCAATGGCGCGGCGCCAGCAACGCCTGCTACCAGATACTTTCACGCGGTTTTCGAGCTTGTTATACCGTCTGATGCCGCGGGTCTACCTGCACCTGATGCGCAAACGGCTGGCCAGTGAACTGGAGCAGGACGCATGACGTTTTTCATTGTTGCTCTGGGTGTTCTGGTGGCGTTCACGATTGAAGCCATGACCGGTTTTGGCAGCATTGTTGTGGCACTGTCTATTGGCGCACTGGTGATGAATATCCATGACTTGATGCAATGGCTGGTACCGCTCAATATTCTGATGACCGGCCCGCTGGTTTTCCGGCATCGCCGACATATTGATTATGACCTGCTGATAAAGCACATTTTGCCGCTGATGGGACTGGGGACACTGGTGGGCGTGTTAGCAACCGGTTATCTGCCCGAGCTATTCAGCAAAGGGCTGTTCGCCCTGATTGTTTGCTGGTTCGCAATACGGTCGCTTGCCCACCTGCATGCACCGGCGCACAGTGCGCTTACCAGAGGCGCATTGATTTTTTCGGCCGGGATAACCCATGGTCTGTTTGCTTCTGGCGGACCACTGCTGGTTTACGCCTGCGCACGAAGCGCAATGGACAAAGCCCGCTTCCGCGCCACACTGCTCAGTGTATGGCTGACGCTGAATACCGCCCTGACCCTGTGGTTTCTGCTGTTTGACAATCTGGCATCACAGGCAACCCATATTGCCTGGCTGGTTCCGTGCGTGGTTGCCGGCGCCCTGTGCGGTAATGCGCTGCACAACAAGGTAAGTCAGGCGCAGTTTAGCCGCGTTGTTTTTGGGTTGTTATTGCTGGTAGGGGTATTGCTGCTGGCAAAAACCATCAGTCAGTTAGTCGGATAATCCCGCCTGCTACGCTTAGTGAGAAGCCCTGCCAGCCAGTGCCGGAAAGCGATCTGCGCACTGGTGAAATCCGCGCATCAGTTTCTGCATGATCTGCTGTGCATCGGGGGTGGATTTTCGAAGGTTAAAATGCACCGGATAGCTGCCCATGTGGCTAAAGTGCAGCTCGGTGATATCAAGCAGGTTGATTGCCTGCCGGGCCGGACCATGATAGCCAATAAAATAGTCGCCACGCTGTTTCAGCAAAGATTGCAGTCCACGTTCGTGATTTTCAACTTCTGCCATGATGGTCAGCGCATGTTCGTTGGCATTAAGAAATTCACGCCCGCTCATGTAACTATATCCGGCTAGCGTGATGATCTTTTGATTCAGCAAATCCTGCCACTGTGTCACCGCCGGCTTATCACCCAGCCAGTAGGCCATCAGTTCAATATGCGCAACCGGCTCCGGGCTAATCAGGTAATTGGCCGGTTCAGGCAGAAAGGTTGGGATCGTAACAGCAAAATTAATGTCTTCTGTTGCCAGCATCATGGCTGCGCGACGGTTCGGCAGGTACTTTGCCTCTACGTTCACGTGTTCTGCGATTGTGACGCAGGCAACAAGCTCAGCCAGTATTCCTTCAGGCTGTCCCACCGCATCCTCACTGAAATAGGGCGGGAAATCAAAATACCCCCATGTCAGCGTTTGCGAATACACCGGAAAGCCCAGCAAACATGCCACCACCATTTTACCCCAATGCTTCAGCATGTTTGCTCCGCGCTATCACCCTTCAACGATTCACTCCATCAAACAACCAACCTCACTATAACCATACCACAGGTATATGACAGACACTGCTTTTCGGGCTGTACTGCCAGCTCTCTGTTAATCCGCCTGCTTTTTTGTGGCAGTTCTGGTAGCATCACGCGCCAACCTGCCATTATCTGAAGTTTGTTAATGTTTAAACGTTTATTTAGCCGCCAGAAAAACGCCAGTGAGAATGTGCTGGATAAGTTTGTTGTAGATGACGAAAATCTGTTGCTTGAAGACGGGGAAGTTCCTCTCACTTATTGGGTAGTGAACCCTAACTTTGGCGATCTTTTGTCTCCCTGGCTGTTTACCAAGTTAACCGGCAAACCCACAAAGCTCATCAGTATCGGCACCAAGTCACCGAAGACCAAACGCAAGCAGCCAACATATATTGCTGTAGGCTCTATCCTGTCACGTGTTCAGGACAGCTCGGTTGTCTGGGGAACCGGTTCATTTGGTACCGAGCAAGCCGCTCAGATTAGCAGCAAAGCAACCTATCATGCGGTACGAGGCCCGCTGACCCGCAGCCTGGTTAAAAATCAGGGCGGCGAGTGTCCCGCAGTTTATGGTGATCCGGCCTTGCTGGCGCCATTGGTGCATAAACCGGATGTGAAGGTGACCCACGAGATTGGGGTAGTACTGCGATGGTCAGAAACAGCGTGGCTCAAGGTAAAACCTGGCCCGGGGATAAAGGTAATCGATCTGGGCACTGATGATATCGAGAAAGTGATCGATGAGATGCGTGCCTGTAAGCGCATCGTTACTTCATCACTTCACGGTCTGATTATTGCGGACGCGTACGGCATACCGAATGCCTGGCTGAGTTCCGGCACGCCAAAAGGCGGTGAGTTCAAGTTTTTCGACTATTTCCTGTCTGTCGATAAAGTCCGCTATGCCAAGCGTTATCACGTTGCCAAACGGGGTTTGACTGTAGAGGCCTTGCTGAAAGGATTTACTTTTGATGGGCGTCCCATCCATTTCGATGCTGAAAAACTGCTCGACGCCTGTCCCTTCCTGAAACGAAAGTAAATAAAGCCGGTCTACGGGCTTTTTTATTTAAAAAGGCGCTTGCTATGTTCCGAACGGGTCGTCAATGGCGCGACTCGGCTCGGTAAACCAGCGTGCCCCCTCAGCCGTGATATAAAAGTGATCCTCTAACCGCACACCGAATTCATCCGGCACCACAATCATGGGTTCGTTACTAAAGCACATGCCTTCGGCAAGCGGCTGCGGATTATCTTTTACCAGGTAAGGCCACTCATGAATATCCATACCGATACCGTGACCGGTTCTGTGCGGCAGGCCTGGTAAGGTGTAGTCAGGGCCAAGCCCATCGGCTTCCAGACTCGCCCGTGCCGCGGCGTCCACAGCACCACAGGCAGTGCCCGGGCGCGCAGCATTAAATGCCGCCAGTTGTGCTTTTTTCTCACTGTTCCATATGGCCCGGTGTTTCGCCGTTGGCTCACCATAACAATAGGTACGCGTAATATCTGACAGGTAGCCGTGCAGCCGACAGCCTGTGTCAATCAGCACCAAATCATTATCCTTAAGCACTTGCGGATTTTTCACGCCATGTGGATACGAGGTGGCATTGCCAAACAGCACAATACAAAAATAGCTTCCGCTGGCACCGACACGCCGGTGTGCTTCATCAATAAATGCCGTCACTTGCGTGGTGGTAATCCCCGGATGCAGGATACTGGCTGCCGCTTTATGTACTTCCAGGGTCATGTCCATCGCACGCTGAATTAGCGCCAGTTCGGTGGCAGATTTTTGCATCCGGCAGTGCGCTGTCACCGCGCTGCCATTGATAAACGGCATGTCGCCCAGCGCCTTTCTCAACCCGTCGACTACAAAGAACGGCGTAGATTCATCAATCGCCAGTTGGCTGCCTCCTCCGGTATCAAGGCGCTCAAGCAGCGTTGCCGCCAGCGCGTAAGGGTTTTCGTGCTCTTCCCATACGGCCATGTCACCGGGCATCACTTTGCGTTCGTTCAGCGACCCTGTCTCAAACGCAGGCGCAACGTATACCGGCTCGCCTGACGCAGGCAACACCGCACCGACAAGCCGTTCACTGGCATACCAGGTCATGCCGGTGAAATACTGCAGATTGGTCCCGGCATTCAGATACAAGGCGCCAATGCCATGCTGTTGCATGTAGCGCTGCGCTTTTTCCATTCGAGCCTGATATTCATCAGGCTGTATTGGCACGGCATCCACCGTCATGTCTGATAAGGCATTTAAGGCCTGCTCTGCCGTTTTTCCACCTACACCGCTTGCCATGTACTTTCCTCCCGACTGGCTGACTGCCGGATACTATAACCATGCTGCAATAAAAAGCGATGTCCGCGCGACAATTTGTCGCCTTTGTACGGCTGACTGACCACGGTCTGACTTGAGCATTTGTCAGCCTGCTGTCACACTGGTTTTCTGTCATTTGTCAGGGATCTCACCGTGGTTGACGTTACAACACACACTGCCGCCGATGATGAGCGCAACGAACATATCCGTATTTACGTTAATGGACGCATTGTCCCGCGGCAGGATGCAGTCGTGTCGGTTTATGACAGCGGCTTCATGCTGGGCGATGGTATCTGGGAAGGACTTCGTCTTTATGACGGCAAATGGGCTTTTCTGGATGAACATATGGACCGTTTGTTTGAAGCAGCCAGAGCGGTCGACCTGGACCTGACTCTGTCACGCGCAGAGGTCATTCAGGCGCTGGAAGATACCCGCCAGGCCAATCATATGCATACCGATGTGCATGCCAGACTGATGTTCACCCGCGGCATCAAAAGCAAGCCGTTTCAGCACCCGTCGCTGTCGCGCCAGGGGCCTACACTGGTGATTATTTGTGAGCATTCCAAACCTGCTATCGGCCGGCCCATCAAACTGGCCACGGTGCCACACCTTCGCGGACTGCCTATGACACAGGATCCGAAACTTAACAGTCATTCCAAACTGAACTGCATTCTGGCCTGCATCGCCGCCGAAAAAGCCGGTGCCGATGAGGCGCTGATGCTGGATGTCCATGGCTTTGTGAATACCACTAACGCCTGCAATTTCTTTATTGTCAGAAAAGGCGAGGTGTGGACCTCCACCGGCGACTATTGCATGAACGGCATTACCCGCCAGAAGGTTATTGAGGTATGCCGGGCAGAGGGTATTCCTGTTTTTGAACGGAACTATTCTCTGGTAGACACCTATGGTGCCGATGAAGCGTTCCTGACCGGCACCTTTGGCGCACAGACGCCGGTGTCACATATTGACGGGCGCAAGATTGGCGAGTCGTACCCGGGACCGGTCACACAACGTATTCGTGACGCCTATTTCCGACTGATTAATAAGGGGGACTGAATGCGTATCGCGATGTGGTCCGGCCCACGTAACCTGTCAACCGCAATGATGTATGCATTCGCCGCGCGCCGCGACTGTGCGGTAGTGGACGAACCCTTTTACGCGGCGTTTCTTCAGCACAGCGGTGAAATCCATCCTATGCAGGACGCCATTCTGGCGTCACAGCCAACCGACTATGACGAGGTGATTGCGCAGTGTCTCGGCCCGATACCTGACAATAAGCCACTATTTTACCAAAAGCAGATGACGCACCACATGCTGCCAGACACACCGCTTGACTGGCTGGACTCACTAACTAACGTGTTTTTGTTGCGTCACCCTGCACGCGTCATTGCCAGTTACCAGCAAAAACGTGAAAACCCGACGCTTAACGATATTGGCTTTGTGCAACAGGCCAGGCTGTTTGATAAGGTAGTTGAGCGGGGGCATCAGCCTGTGGTGGTGGACAGCGATGACATCCTTGCCAACCCTGAAGAGATGCTGCGAGCGTTGTGCAAAGCCATTGGCATCGTCTTCGACCCTGCCATGCTGCGCTGGTCACCCGGAGGAAATCCGGCTGATGGTGTCTGGGCGTCACACTGGTATGCGTCGGTCTGGCAGAGCGATGGCCTGCATGCGACCCCGCGAAAGCCGTTACCTGTGCTGTCTGGGGAACTGACTGCAGTGTGTGACAAGGCCATGCCCTATTACGAAAAGCTGGCTGCATGTGTCCTGTCAGCACCAGCCTCCAGCTAGCCAGGCATTACTGCCAGTCCTCCAGACCATACTCTTCCAGGATCCGGCCAAGCTCTCCTGACGCGCGCAGTTGCTTAATGCCCTCGTCAATCAGGCCAGCCAACGCGTTGCCATCGGGTGAAGTGGTGAAAAATAAAATGTACATGGCCTGGCCCACACTGCATGTCTGTGGCAGCGGCGGCTGGGCAAGCCGCCTGAAGTACCAGCTCGCCACATAGTCGTTTTCAATAAATCCGTCGATACGACCTGCCAGCAACAGCTCGGTGTAACGCTTAACAGGCTCATCACCGGTTAAACGCACCAGCTGTTTGCGGTGTTTTCTGACCAGTTTCTGCACGTCGGAAAAACCGGCGAGACTGGCGATGTCATACCCCATATTCAGTCCGATTTTCCTGACCCCTGCCAGTTCTGTGGGCTCACGGCGCACATACAGACAGACTCTGCTGATGCCATGCGCGGTGGTTGGTGCATAGTAGGTGCCTTCGACATAGCGCTGGGCGAACAGCCCGTCAATCTGACGCTGCTTACCAAGCTGCAGCGACCGTGCATACGGGGCGTGGATAAGATGCAGGCTGATACCCTGCCGGGCAAAGATTCGCTGTGTTATAGCGACCATGTAGCCTGGCTTCTGCCCTGCCCTGGTGTCAAAATTCACATAGGGAAGATAGTTGTCGACCGCCATCGTGACACGATCCGGTAAGGGTGCTGCCCGGCATACCATTGCCAGCATGCCGATAAACAGCAAAAAAAGTCGCCAGGTATTTTGAAATAGTTTCACTCGCCCCTGCCTGTCGCCATCAGTTTGTGATGCTGACACGGATCCGTTTCCTCAAGATATAGCCCTAAACCGACAGGTTTGCTATGTCGCTTATGTGAGGTAGCGGCAGTACGCCATGAGGAAGGCCAATGATAAAACTGACAAGGGCTGATTTTACTGACAGTTCATGCACATTTGCGTAAATTCGGTGCAGGTTAACAAAGTATTGGCAATGTCGATTAATTACTATACGCTTTTGCCTAGGAAACACGGACGACAATAATAATAAACTCATGGTTGCTGTATTACGCCTTTCACTGCTGGTTCTTTTTACCTTTTTTAGTTTTTCGCTTTCTGCCGTTTCTCTCACGCAAACCGTGCCCCTGCACTTCGGTTCAGTGTCGGGTCAGGCGGGCTATAGCTGCGTGCTCGACAGCCGGGGAACGATTTCAGGCGATTGTAACGCCACCGACACCAATATACTGATGGGACAAATCACCGTGACCGACATACTCCGCAACTCGCAGGTAGAAGTCATTATTAATGGTTCAAGCAATGCGTCACTGACCTTTGTGCCTACCGCGGAGGTATCAGGCGGCAAAGGGGGGCGAGCAGTCATCACCGACGGTCAGTCAGTGATCATTGATACCAAAGGCGGCGGTAATGAACTGGTGATAGATATTTATGGCGTGCTGACCATACAGTCAGACTTAGGCGCCGGCGCCACGTACACCGCAGATTATACGGTGCACGTGAACCAGCTTTAATAGCGGCAATGCAGCAGGTTGCGCATCAGCGACCCAGTATGCCCCTGGCGACCACTTCTTTCATAATTTCCGAACTGCCTGCATAAATGGTCTGAACCCTGGCGTCACGATAGAACCGTGAAATCGGATACTCATCGGTATACCCGTAGCCACCAAACAACTGCAGACATTCATTGACCATCGTCAGCTGCATTTCCGTAGCTGCCAGTTTTAGCATTGCGGCATCGTTGACCGTCATTTCATTGCGGCTGAATTTGTCCATGTGCTTTTCCATCAGCGCCCGGCACAGCTCAAGCTGGGTCTGACATTCGGCCAGTTTAAAGCGCGTATTCTGGAACTGACCAACGGTCTGTCCAAATGCCTTACGCTGGGTCACATAGTCTACTGTCAGATCCAGTGCTCCCTGTGCATGCCCGATCGCCTGAACCGCACAGCCCAGACGCTCGCGTGGCAGCTCCTGCATCAGGTACACAAAACCTTTGCCCTCTTCTCCGAGGAGCGCGTCAGCGGGAATGCGCATGTTATTGAAAAACAGTTCAGCGGTGTCACTACTGTGCTGACCGATTTTGCGAATAGGTTTACCGGTTGAAAAGCCCGGCAGGCTGGTGTCAACCATAAACAGCGAGATGCCTTTGGCACCCGCTTTGGTGTCTGTCTTGGCACAGACAATGATCATATCGGCCTGATTGCCATTGGTAATAAACACCTTGGAGCCGTTCAGGATGTACTCGTCGCCATCGCGCACCGCCTGTGTTTTCATACCAGCGACGTCGCTGCCAGCGTCGGGCTCGGTCATGGCCAGTGCAGTCAGCACTTCGCCGGTAACCATTTTAGGCAGCCAGTGGGCTCTTTGTGCCTCGGTTCCGATGTTAAGAATGTAAGGTGCGACAATATTTGCATGAATATTGTAGCCCGTTGCCAGACTGTGCAGACCCAGCCGGCACATTTCTTCCTGGATCATCTGACACACGTCAAACCCGGCCCCGGCGGCACCATATTCCTCGGGCATATCGACCAGCAGCATGCCGGCACTGCCCATGGTGTTCCATACCTCACGGGGGGTGTGATGGTCATGTTCCCACTGTTCATAGTGTGGCAGTATTTCCTGCTCAAGGAATCGCAACACCATGTCCCTGAACATTGTCAGTTCTTCGGTATCAGACATCTGGACTGCGCTCATGTCTCCTCCTAATGTAAAGGTTCAACAGGCCATGCCGTGTAGTAAGCCTAAGCTGACCACAACAGTCCAATTATTATCCTTTATTGCTGACTATTGGTTTCCCGAATTTGTCCATTGTGCCCCGAAAGCGCGTCATTTTTCATCGTCCGCCCCGACGACGCCAGCGCGTCACCACCGTAGGTCTGGCTGATGCCCGTTACAGGTTTTCCAACCGGTTAAAGTCAAAGTACCCAAATTTTACCGGCGCTCGTGTCCGGTAGTAGTCATGTAAGGCGTCGCTGTATTCCCAGAATCTGTCTGAGGTACGCCGAACACCAAACCGGTCTGCCAGCGCATCAATATCAGCCTGGTTGGTAAGCCGAGTTATCTGCTGCGCGAAAGCCTCAAACTGCTGCACACTGACATCGAAAAACGCATTGGGGTGCGAGCTGATAAACCCGTAACCGAGTGTCAGGGTGTCTTCATCCGGCAACCGCCGGGCATCTTCCGCAATGATATGGGAAATATTGCTGTACGCATTGTTTCTGAGCAGCGTATAAAAATGCATCTCCCCTGATACGTCATCGGTAACTCTGACAAAACTGGCCTGGGGCAGCAGCGACACCTGTTTCCCCTGCAGTGTATTCAGACTGTGGGCAGCCTCCAGGAACGCAGGTGTTGTAAAGCCGCGTTCAATATCATGAGCATGACTTCGGGCCGCAGAAACATGTGTTGACAGACGGGCGTAGAGTTCATTCAGCGGGTCGTCAGTGGTATAGGAAACCGCCGTATCCCCGCTGAGCAGATTGGCTGACGCGACATATTCCTCAACCGGGCTAACTATGCCCCGATACCATTCATCCCACACGCTGTTACGGGTATTTTTGGGTAATAACGACAGGAAGTTGAACTCGCCCTCCATGCGTAAAAAGTCCATATACATGCGACTGTTCAACTGATGCCCGACGTTTCCGTAAACATCGTATCCGGCCACCAGCAGATAGTGGATCCGCTCGAACAAAGGGTAAGTGATGATCCAGGCGGTTTGCGGTTTGTCCCCCACCAATCCTTTCACCACGGAGGCGGCATCAAAATGACGAAAGACCGTCAGCGCCACATTGTCATTCTGTCCGTCACCATCCCAAACCAGTGACAAGTCGAGGGGTAACGATTTATTCAGGGTGTCATTCAGGTATTTCGTGCGGGCTTTGGCGTAGCGTTTTTCCTGTTCCGCGTACGCAATCCAGTTGGTGGGTAACGCGTTACTTTCAGCCTCCGCCGGCAGCGTAATTTTGTCACGGGCCATACTCATGAACGCCGCTTCATGTTCGAGAATTTCCAGTGACGGCTCAGCAAAAAACACCCAGAAATGATCGTTAATGACATTCAGTGCAATCTGTCCGCGGCATACCGGCCCTTTGATAAACTGCATAATGGTGTATTGCGCTTCGCTTAGCATAAACCGGTAACGGGCACCGATAGGAATGGCCTCGAAGGTAATAAAGGGATTCGACGCGACCTCCGGCTTATAGCCAGGCAGGCTATCAACCTCATACGGTGCGTCGATAAACCACGCCTGATATTGCGCGCGACGCGCGGTATCAAAACGAAATGGCATATGGTTTTTATCCACCAGGGTTTCACGTACCGAAACAAACCGGTAGTACACCCGTTCGACACCAGGGTCGCTAAACGGGCGCCGGCTGGCAATAATATCTACCGGCTCGCCAGGCGGTGTTGCTGACCGGAAAAGCCGGTAAAACGCAGGCTGCTGTCCGTTTGCTTCACCAAAATAAATGTGCGCAATAAAAAAATGTTCATACAGATATCGCGCAGCGAGCTGATGCTTCAGGCCATCCTGATTCAGAAAGGCTTCCCACTCTGCTATGGCTTTCTTATCTGCAACCGGCACAGGTGACTCCGGCGTTGTGGCCGCGCCATGGGCCACCCAGTCGACCAGTGCGGCATGTTCATCAGACGACAGTGCCGGTAACGCATAAGGCATGCCCCATTGCGGGTATGCCGCGAGGTAATCATCGTATTCGTCCAGCGTGGCACACTGCCACTCACGATTAATATCCAAATCAAAGCTGGCGCTGAGTTTTTTGCCCTCATCCAGTGGAAATGCCTGTTTCTGGTTGAGCAGTTTCACCAGCAGACTGTTACTCAGGTTCTGTTCGGGCGTCCTGTCGCCCTCGTTTAACACCGGGAAAAAGTCTTTGTGACGCCATTCACTGACGGAATCGGCGTCAATGAACAAGCGGCTGAGGTTATCTGCAAGCAGCCGGTCGCCCTTGTAAACCGGCTTTTTGGACGCGCCTCTGGCAATCCCTTCAAAAGCCCCGAACTTTAACTGACAGGGTGCGTCATAACAGGCATGGCAAACCACGCAGCGGGAGTCCAGGATGTGTTTTACATCATCATAAACCACCTCAGCGGAAGACAACGGCGTGTCATAAATACTGACTTTGGGTGTGGTACCCGTCGTGTTCAGGTTCATCAGATACACACCGGCGATCACCCCGACAAGCCCTGTTACCGCAATTTTCCATTTCACCGTTCAGCCCCCGCTGACAACGCTTAGTTTGGATCACATTAAATGAGTTAAAAATTATTAACACCCACACTCGTCACATTTAGGGTATTTTTTCCGCCGATTGACTGAAATCCATACAAAAATAACACTTAATCGGGGAAACACATGTTTAAAACGAAAAAACTGTCATACGCAGTGAAATTATCACTGCTCTGTGGCTCACTGGCTTTACCCAGTTATTCGGCACTGGCTCAGGAAGAAGAGCAGGCGCAGGAAGAAAAGGAAGCGTCGATAGAAAAGGTACAGATCACAGGGTCACGCATTTCGCGACCTGAACTGTCCTCTCCTGCACCGGTGCTATCGGTTGACGCTCAGGAGATTGCCCGTTTTGGTAATCCTGATCTTGGCAGTATTCTTGCTGAATTACCGGCGGTTGCTGCCGGTTCAACACTGATTGGTAACAACAACTCTAACGCGAATGCGGGTCTGAGTTCTCCGGATCTTCGTTCACTCGGGGAAAACCGTACGCTGACCCTGGTCAACGGCAAACGCCATGTTGCCGGCTCTCCGTTCAGTAACGCAGTGGATACCGGTTCGATCCCAGCCGCGCTGATTGAGCGGGTCGATGTCATCACCGGGGGGGCATCGGCTATTTACGGTTCGGACGCGGTCTCGGGTGTTATCAACGTTATCCTTCGCGATGACTACGAGGGCGTAGAGTTTCGTGCAACCGGCAGCTCAGACACTGAAAGTATCGGCAACAAGACTTACACCTACAGCGCGCTGGTCGGTGCAACCACCGCTGATGGTCGCGGTAACGTGACGTTCTTCGCCGAACGTAACCAGATTAACGAAGTTCTGACACCGGACCTTCAGCAAGCGGCAAACTACGGTACCATTCTTAACCCGGACGATACCGGTGAGGATGATGGCATTCCGGATCGACTGTTTGTGCCTAACGTAGGTTCTGAGATGATCAACGCGTTCGGTGTACTCAACCCGTTCGGCGGAAATCGTATTACATTCACACCGGACGGCTCTCCTATCAGCCAGGTCAGTCGTATTGGTACCAACAGTTTCGCGTTCGGTAACTTTGACCAGGCCTATGATACGGTCTTTTTCACTGAACAGTACGAGAACTACATTCCTAATCAGGAAACGCTGACACTGGCCAGCACGTTCCGCTATGACATTACTGACAACGTGCGTTTCTATGGCGATGTGAAATACGTCGACAAGTACATTCAGCAGCAGTTCCAGCCGTCATTCCGGTTTGGCAATATTACGATTAATGTTGCAGATAACCCTTATCTGCCTGAGGCGGCGCGACAGTCACTGATTGCCGGTGGTCAGCCAGACACGGTTCCGATGGCACGTTTCTTTGACGATATTGGTAACCGGTCTGCGTCGAACGACCGTAAGCTGTGGCGCATTGTCGCAGGGTTTGAAGGCGCATTTGAACTGAGTGAAACCTACTTCGATTACGACGTATACTACACACGGGGCGAAACATCCAACACCCGTCGGACGCTCAACGATCTTATCCCTGACAACTTCGCGGCTGCCGTTGACGCCATTCGTGATCCGGCAACCGGACAGATTGTCTGTCGGGATCTCACCGCGGGGAGTGTAAACCCGGGTGCCTGTGTACCCTTTAATCCGTTTGGTTTTGGTCAGGCATCACCTGAAGCGGTTGATTATGTGTCTGGTGACGTAGAGCGTAAGGATGAAATTACGCAGACCGTGTATGGCGGTTATGTGTCGTTTGATACCAGCGAATTCCTCAATCTGCCAGGCGGTCCGCTGTCAGTCGCTGTAGGTTATGAATACCGCGAAGAAACGGCAGAAACCATTACCGATGAGTTTACAAAAGCAGGCTTCTTCCTGGGTGCGGCCACGCCCGACTCGTCAGGCGGTTATGACGTAGAAGAATACTTCATCGAATTACGCGCGCCCATTCTGAGTGACATGGCGTTTGCCCATGAGTTGTCCGTGGATGCCGCATTCCGTGGTGCAGATTACTCTCACGCGGGTAATGCCGATGCATGGCAGTTGGGCTTTATGTGGGCACCTTATGACGGTCTGCGTCTGCGCGGTACCATGGGTGAAGCGGTACGTGCGCCTAACGTAAACGAAGCGTTCAGCCCGCTTTCTCCTGGCTTTGCGAATATCAACGACCCGTGTGATGCAGATAACATTGATGACGATCCGGATCGTCGTGCTAACTGTGCGGCACTGGGTATTCCTGATGGATTCCAGGCCAACGATAACGTCAGTATCGACACCCTGTCGGGCGGTAACCCCAATCTGGTTTCAGAAACCAGTGACTCCAAGACACTGGGTATCGTCTGGACACCAACGTTCATTGAAAACTTCTCACTGACGCTGGACTACTACAACATCGAGATTGAGGATGCCATCAATCTGGTCGGTGCACAGGACATTCTGGACAACTGTGTGGATGCGACAGGCGGTCCTGATGTGAACTTCTGTAGTCAGGTCGATCGTGGTGCTGATTTCGACGTTGACCTGGTCCGCTCAGGTTTCGTGAATGCGTCAGCAATCAGAACGTCAGGTTATGAGATGATGGTTCGCTATCGCACCGATCTGGCTGACTTCGATCTGCCGGGTGAGCTGCGCTTTAACATTCAGGGTAACTACGTCGACGAGCTGGATATTTTCGAATTCCAGGACCGTCCTGACGAAATTAATGTTGAAGTTGGTGAGGTCGGCGATCCGGAGTATCAGTTCAGAACCAGCATCGACTATCGCCTGGATGACTGGAACTTCAACTACTCAAGCCGGTTCATTGACCGCAGTGCACTGTTTGATGTATCACCTGGTGCTGATTCACCAGAAGACCAGTCTCCGGCCTTCGTCGGCTCGGTCTGGACGCATGATTTCAGTGTGCAGTACTTTGTTAACGACAACACCGAGGTATTCCTTGGTCTGAGAAATGCGTTTAACAAAGTGCCTCCAGGTTATACGTTTAACCCGCTGTATGACCTTGTTGGCCGACGTATTAACGCTAACGTGGTTGTCCGCTTTAACTAAGTCTGCCTCCCTGTAGACCGCGCGCCTGCCAGGAAACTGGCAGGCGCTTTTTTATGCGTTTGCGTGCTGCTGACGTGAGCCTGACCGTCTCGAACGGCGACGATGCGTCGGTTTAGCGGATTTCTCCGACATCTTACTGTTGTCAGCCTTTATGACTTTCGGCTTTTTAGGCTTCTTCGGCTTTTTAGGTTCACTCAGTGCAAACTCAGGCACGGATAACTGCGGTTCAAACCCTTTCAGGGTTTGGCGTGGCAACAACTGCTGAATCAGCGTTTCGATATCTTTGAGTTGCTGGGCTTCATCGGCACTGACCAGAGACCAGGCCTGTCCGTTTGCACCGGCCCGGCCGGTCCGGCCAATGCGATGCACATAATCAGCGGCAGTATTGGGAAGATCCAGATTAACGACAATCGGCAAATGACTGATATCGATACCACGCGCGGCAATATCGGTAGCAACCAACACTCTGATTTCTCCTGACTTAAAGCCATCCAGCGCTTTGGTGCGTGCGCCCTGGCTCTTGTTGCCGTGAATCGCAGCACTGGCAATACCGGCTTCATCCAGTTTTTTCGCCACCCGGTTTGCACCATGTTTAGTGCGGCAAAACACCAGTGCCTGTTGCCACTGATGCATAGTAATAAGGTTAATTAACGCCGGGATCTTCCGGTTCTTATCGAGCGCAATCATACGCTGATCAATTTTTTCTACTGTCGTATTCGCCGGCGTAACAGACAGCATAGCGGTTTTTTGAGTGATGCTGTTTGCCAGTGCAGTAACGGTGTCAGAGAAGGTCGCCGAAAACAGCAGGGTCTGACGTTGCTGGGGCAGTAGTTTAAGAATACGTTTGATGTCGTGGATAAAGCCCATGTCCAGCATACGATCAGCTTCGTCCAGCACCAGTATCTCGAGCTGATCGAATTTCACGGCATTTTGCTGGTACAGATCAAGCAAGCGCCCGGGGGTCGCAACCAGCACATCGACACCACCTCTTAATCTTTTCATTTGTGGGTTAATGCCCACACCACCAAACACCACCGCGCTGGAAAGGCGAATATCGGCGCTGTATGCTTTGACACTCTCTTCTACCTGCGCTGCCAGTTCGCGTGTTGGCGTTAACACCAGTGCCCGAATGCGGTTTGGTCTGACGGGTTTGCCGTCAAGCAGACGCTGCAACAGCGGTAACGCAAAGCCCGCCGTTTTTCCTGTTCCGGTTTGTGCCGCAGCAATCACATCGCCGCCGGTCAGAATGGCCGGAATAGCCGCTTGTTGAATGGGAGAAGGAGTAACATACCCTTTTTTGGAAACCGCACTAAGCAACGGCGCAGATAAGCCGAGTTCACTGAACGACATCGATACCTCGATTACAGGGGAAAAAGAAAAAATCAGAGAGGGGGAAAAGGTGTACAGCAGATTATGGAAAACCTGCTGTACCACGCAAAAGTGTTAGATAACTTCTACGTCTGCAGCCTGAGGGCCTTTGTTGCCTTGCTCAACAACAAATTTCACGTTCTGACCTTCAGTCAGTGTACGGAAACCGTCAGACTTGATTGCACGGAAATGTACGAATACGTCTTTACCGCCATTTTCCTGAGTAATAAAACCGAAGCCCTTTGCTTCATCGAACCACTTAACGGTACCAGTCATAGTAGACATAGATAACTCCTGATAGATAAATAAATTTGGGTATCAACACCCGTGTTGCACTGAAGGGCTATCCGTTTTTCTTTTGGCTTGTATCGGTAAATGTCAAACTGTGAATCGCGCGAGGGACTTACAAAGGACGAACTGAAGAAGCGTATATCAAAGTAAATAGAACCTTCCAAAGGCGGGTGTATAGTAACAGCCTTTCATTGCGCACGCCAGCTTATTTTTTAACCAATACGATAAAAACTTATTCTTGTGCAGCCGTACGCCGGAAAAATGCCCATATTTCGTGCGGTGCGTTAATCGCTGATACGGTGTTGCCAAGCAGTCTCGGCGCACGATAACCGGGTTGTGGCACCGTATGCCCTCCCCCGCTGACTTCGATCAGGCTGACCCGTGGCACATTGCGGTCTGACCAGACTGTTCGGACACCCACGTCATGATGGTTTACGTTCAGGACCTCCTGCGTTTTAACCAGCGACGTGCCGGCAAAAAGACCGGCAAAATACGCTGCGGTTTGCGATGAAGACATTACCTGGCCGCGGTCGCCGACACCAAACAGTGTCACCTGCCCTCCGTTAAACGGATTAATCGGATCGTCAGTGCCATTAATCAGCATCAGGGGAGTGGCGGTGACGCCGGTCCGGCAGTCTGAATATCCCGGCGCGGGCAGGTTCGCACTGACCGCTGCAACGGCATCAAACACGCCGGGGTGTTCAAACATAAATTTAAAGCCCAGGTGCGCGCCGTTGGAAAAGCCGGCAAGGTACGCCGGCGCGTTTGTCATATCATAATCATTGCGTAGCTTTTCCAGTAATGCAGAAATAAACCCGGTGTCATCAATATTACGTACTTTTGCAGGATACGAGGCTGCCGCCCGACAATCGTTCCAGTTTTTCTCTATGCCTTGCGGGTAAACCACAGCAAAACCGTGTTGTGTGGCAAGATGCTCAAAGCCATAACCAGAAAAACGGCGAATACTGTCTTTGGTTTGCAGCGAACCATGTGCCACCACAAGCAGACCGGCTGCAGGGTTTAGCGTCTCTGGCAGGAAAACCTGATACTCTCGTGTCAATCCATCGTGTTCCAGCGAGCCGGCAGAGAAACGCCCTGTGTCAGGCGGCTCTGCACTAACAGCGGGAGCAAGAAAATACCAGAGCAGCGCCCCCAGTAATCCAACCATGACCAACGCCGTTATTCCCCATTTTCGCATCGCAATCTCCGACTATGACTACCCGATAATGTGCATTCACTACGTTATACAACCCGCTGACTAAATTCGAATCACATCAAAAACAGGATTTCTATCACGTAAATTGATAGATCTGACGGGCATTACCTGTTCATCCGTCTATAGTTGTCTTATCTGTGTCGTCTTTGTGGTATGTAAACGCTTTGAAATGAAACGTGTTGTCCTGCTTTTTATCACCCTGTTTTACTTAATGGTGTGCACTACCGTGCCACACGCAGTTGCAACCCCGGACGATGATCCCTCAGTGTCAGTGATTGCGTTTCCTATTCCGCTGATGGTTGAAAGCACAGACAGCGGATTGTTTATCGAACTGACCAGGCGGATTGCAGCCAGGGAAAAGCTGTCGCTGACCGTCGACATAACCAACACCCCACGCGCTGTTCAGCGCTTTGCAACCGGTCAGTATGACGTCATCGTACCTGGTGTAGAGAATATGTTTAACGATGACGGCGACGTACTTGAAGGCGTCGAAGCCTTTTACTTTAAGCGGGATGTGGTGTTCACGTTAAAGCACACCCCCCTGTATCGTTCAATCGATGCGCTTAACGGCCTGCGTGTCGGACTGACTAAAGGCTACCCCTATGCACTGGCGCTCCTCAATGACCCCGGGATCAATACCGTCTTTGTTGACTCGGATGAGCAAAATGCTCAGTTGCTGATTGCAAATCGTATTGACGCGTTTGTGGCTGAGCAACACAGCGGCGTTCAGGCGTTTAAACATATTGGCCAGTATGACCAGGTACATTATGCCCGGGACGCGTGGATTTCAGAGCTGCGGGTCTTCTATGCCTTCAGGAACACGCCTCGCGGCCAGTGGCTCGAGTCCCGTTTTTCTCATGCCATACAACAGATGCGGGATAGCGGTGAACTGGACAGCCTGTTTGCCGACATGTTTCGGTCACATCAGAACTGATCTTTTTAGGCGCTTTTTCAGTTTATTTTTTAACGTCAACATACTGAGATACCTCCATGTGCGATGAACAGTCAGAACGCGATATCAGCCAGCGTGCCGGAAAAGGGTTTTCTCCCGAGCGCAGAGACTTTAACAAGCTGCTGGCCATTGGTTCGCTGGCCGCTGCATTTCCCCAGTTTACCGTAGCCAGCGATCACGTCGTGTCACACGATGTCAGTATCACCACACCGGACGGAAGCGCAGATGGCTACTTCGTTCACCCGAAGCAAGGCAACCATCCGGCCGTACTGATGTGGCCTGACATCAAGGGCTTACGCCCGGCGTTTAAGCAAATGGCGACACGACTGGCCGCGCAGGGCTATGCCGTGCTGGTAGTTAACCCGTTTTATCGTGATGTGTCTGGCGCTGCACTGCCTGATTCTGTGACGTTCCCGTCCAACGAAGCCTGGGCAATCCTGCGCGAATACCGCAGTAAGCTGACGTCGGAAGCCGTAGTTCGTGACGCACAGGCATTTTTTGCCTTTATGGATGCACAGGACGCCGTTAACACGCAGGCTGGCGGCGGCGCCATGGGCTATTGTATGAGTGGTTCATTTGTTATGCGGGCTGCGGCAGCGATGCCTGAGCGACTTTCAGCCATTGCCAGCTTCCACGGTGGCGGCCTGGCGACAGACGATGACGACAGCCCGCATCTTACGGTTCCTCACTCACGCGCGGCTGTGCTGCATGCTATTGCCGAAAACGACGATGAAAAAGTCCCGCAAATGAAGGTGATGCTGCGGGACGCTTACGCACAGGCTGATCTGCCCGCTACCGTTGAAGTGTACGAGGGCACGCTGCATGGCTGGTGCCCGCCAGACTCGCGGGCTTACAACGAAACGCAGGCAGAAAGAGCCTGGTCTGCCGCATTGTCGTTATTCAAAACACATTTGGTCTGAGGCCGGAGGTCACACTGAACGTTGTTGCTATCGGGGCCGGCCTCACCGGCCTCTACCTTAGCTGGAAACTGTCCCAACACCATATTCCCTTTACTCTGCTTGAGGCACGTGCGAGGCCCGGCGGCAGAATTTGCTCTGAGAACGGATTTGACCTGGGCCCGGCCTGGTTCTGGGGACACCAGCAGCGGTTTATACGGTTGCTTGACGAACTTAATCTTACCGCCTTCGAGCAGGCATCCTCGGGGGTGCACCTGTATCAGTCACCGCATGGGATCCAGACGATGCCCGGTCAGCAGATGCCGGTTTCGTGGCGGGTGCGCGGCGGAATGGAGGCGGTGGTAGACGCTCTGACGGCGCGTCTGGCACCAGACTGCGTACACTATCGTCAGCCGGCAGACCGAATTACTCTGGATGACACGGGTAACACGGTCACGGTCAGGGCTGGCGGAGATACCTGGCAAGCCAGTCATGTCGTGGTTTGCCTGCCGCCCCGGCTCGCTGCCGGGTCACTGTGTTTTTCACCGGCGCTGCCGTCCGAGGCGATAGCCGCGATGCGTAATACGCCAACCTGGATGGCGGGTCACGCTAAAGCGCTTATTCGCTATCCCTCGCCATTTTGGCGCGAGCAGGGCAAAAGCGGCATGGTCATCAGTCATACCGGTCCGCTTGCAGAGATTCACGACGCATCCCTGGATGACGGCACTGCAGCCTTGTTTGGCTTTTTCGGCTGGTCGCCTGAAATGCGGCGAGCGAAGCAGTCACAGATTGAGTCACATATTTGCCAGCAACTGACCACCCTGTTTGGCAATGCTGCGGCCAGGCCTTTGTCCGTCACCCTGTGTGACTGGGCGCAGGATCAGTATACCGCGACGTCGCTTGATCAGGAGCCGCTGACATACCATCCGGTTTATGGTCTTGCCAACACCCGCTTCTGGCAAACACGTCTTCAGTTCGCCGCCACCGAAACCGACCGTGAGTCAGGGGGATATATGGAGGGCGCACTGGCCGCTGCAGAGCACGCATTTAGCGGGCTCCTCCACGGACAGGAGCGCTAGTTATAGATACTTAGCTCGGCACTGTAAACCCGATACTGCCCGTCGTGCTTCTCCATCAACAATTCGAGCAGGTAATTGTCCTTTTCAATAGTGAGCACGTGATCAAATAAAAAGCCGTCATCACCTGCCGCACGCACTGCCGCTTGCTCTGACTGGCCATACGCAAATGCGCCCAGTGTCCATGGCTGAGGCGACGAGACAAACCGGAAAAAATTCGGATTCATGTATACCCGGGTAACATTATCCCCCGCGGCTTTTACCAGTGTACTGGCATCATACAGATAATAACGCGAGCCGCCGTCCAGTGAAGAAACGCCACGCGGTTTTCCGGGCAGCGTATCCAGCGTCACGCCGCCAACGTCATCACTCGCCGCAAGATAATGCCCCAAATAGTCTCCCGTCGCGGGACGCATCATGTGCTGTAATGCCTTTTGCCAGTCAATCCCGGGGGCCTCCCGCTGCGCCAGCGTAAAACCCACCACCTGCTCTTCACTGACATCATAGCCTGACGACAAATAGCTTTCGGTGAGTAGCGTTAAGCTAACCTCTCCCGTGTTTTCTGGTGTCGCAACATCGGCGCCCTGCGTCAGGATCTGACCTTTTTGATAGCCGCCGGCAAGCTGCCATTGCCGGTCGTCAAAACGTGGATCGAATGGCAAATGGTTGGTCAGTTCGGCAGTAAAAGGGCTATCTCCAACGGTCACCGCTGCTAACTTATCTTCGTGAAACATCAGGATATGATCACGTCCGTACGCTACGAGCAGCGCGCCGGCATAAGGAACCAGCCGGAACACAGGCGTTCCAAATCGAGCCTCGACCTCCTGCACCCCGGTACCAAGCGGCAAGCCATACATACCCGAACGGGGGGAAATGTCGGTGTCGTCGCCAATATCAGGACGGTCCTCCTCCAGCGCAATATCCAGTTGCACGGAAAACTGCATGGTCGAGGTGTTGCTGCCAGCCTCAAATTGCTGCTGTCCCATGGCGTTGTATGGGGTCAGCGGGCCGAGCGTACCGCTGGCATCATGGCAGTCTGTAATAAGCTGTGCGGACAGCGACAATGTTGAGTGCCCGCTTCGGAACGGGGCAATTGACTTAGCTGAGATTGCAATACTGTCAGCGCCTTTGTCTTCACCGATTTTTCTCAGACGCTCAATCAGTCCGGCCAGGTGGCGGGCCAGTTGGTCACTGTTGCCGTAATCCCTTTCGTATTGTAGCGCCTGGCTGGCGGTAACCGTATCAATTACCGTGTAGTCACAATTTGGATAATGGCTTACTACGTCAGGCAGTGCGTGGGCTGCGCCCGTCACTACGAATAATGTCGACGCCAGCAGTGTTGTTTTTGAACTTGTCATGAATCCTCCCTGATTGATGATGTTGTTTTAACAGGGAGTTTCCTATCGGGTCAATGGACTCGCCCTGCTTTCTCAGGACTACCTGTCCTGAGGTGTATTCATAAAATCAAAAGTTGCAAAAAACAGAACGTTCTTTTTATTTTTAACTATTTTTATTCACAATAAAAAACGCGCAGACTAGGCGCGTTTTTTCATTACAGAGCGTTACCATGTCTCGTCTTTCACATCTTCGTCAACTGGAAGCAGAAAGCATTCATATCATTCGCGAAGTCGCTGCCAGCTTCGATAATCCCTGCATGTTCTATTCTATTGGCAAGGATTCCACTGTGATGCTGCACCTCGCGAGAAAAGCCATGGCACCGGGCCGCCTGCCCTTTACGCTTTTGCATATTGATACCACGTGGGAATTCCAGGCAATGGCGCGTTTTCGCGACGAGCTGGTCGCACGTCACGGACTGTCGTTGCAGGTCCATACCAATACTGAGGCGCTGTCGCAGGGTGTTCATCCTGTGACATCGGGTTCGGTGATCTACAATGACCAGATGAAAACGGTGGCATTGAAACAAGCGCTCGATCTGCATCGTTTTGATGCCGCACTCGGTGGCGCACGTCGGGACGAAGAAAAGTCACGCGCGAAAGAGCGGGTATTTTCTGTGCGCACAGCGGATCATCGCTGGGATCCCAAACATCAGCGTCCTGAAATGTGGCAACTCTACAACCATCAGATTAATCAGGGAGAGTCGGTACGGGTATTCCCGTTGTCAAACTGGACTGAACTGGATATCTGGCTGTATATCCTGCTGGAAAATATCGATATTGTGCCGCTGTATTTTGCCGCGCCCCGCATGAGCTGGGTTGATGAGTCCAGCGGTCAGATTCTGGCACTGGATGATGAACGTATGCTGCCGCACTTGTCAGCGGCCGAGAAAGCGTCGCTCAAAGCACGCTGGATACGCTTTCGTACACTGGGGTGCTATCCTCAGACGGGCGCCGTGGAAAGCCGGGCTCAGGACGTTGCCAGCATTGTTCAGGAAATGCTGGTGACCAATCAGAGCGAGCGACAGGGACGATTGCTCGATAAAGACCAGGCCGGCTCAATGGAAAAGAAAAAGCAGGAAGGCTACTTTTAATGACAGACATTGTGCTGCTGACCCAGCATAACAAAGCCACACAGATTGCACCGGTGCTCGCGCCGCTCGGCTACCATGTGCATGAATACCATGACTTTGATACTGACACGCTGGGAACATTCAGCGGTGAAATTCCACGCCGGCACTCGCCGCGGGATGCCGCGCTGATCAAAGCACGCACAGCCTCGGAGCTGTCCGGCTGTGACTACGGGCTTGGCAGCGAAGGCACGTTCGGCGGCGGGCCGCTCCCCGGGCTGGCAAACTGGAATGAAGAAATATTGTGTCTGTTTCATGCGCCAAGCGGGCATACCGTGTTTGCCAGTGCAGCGCAGCCGGTTTCGATAGGAACACTGGTTGCAGACTCGGTAAGTGCGCTTCGCGAAAAACTCGCCGAAGCCGGTGAGCAGCGCTGGATGGTCAGTCTCGATGGCAGTCTGAAGAAGGCGCTCACGGCATCAGAAGTGCTGGCGCTGAACGACACACAGACTATTGCATGGCCACTGACACTGACGCCGGATTTTCGCGCGCTGTACTGCCCGCAACGTCAGCAGACGCTGGCAGCGTGTGCCGAAGATCTTGCCCGGCGGCTGCAGGCACGGTGCCCACAGTGCGGGCACGCCAATTTCGTGATTAAAGCGCAGCATCCGGGCCTGCCCTGTGAGCAGTGTCATTTGCCGACACCGCAAATTAAGCGTACGGTCACGCGGTGTGATAATTGTGAGTATGAGGTTGCCACCACCCATGATGCATTTGCGGGCGCATTTTACTGCCCGCACTGTAACCCGTAAGACTTTTGCCTGAATACACTGACACGGTGTCAGTGTTGACTAACCAAGAGGTAGACAAGGCCAATGGCCCGGATTAATTATCATCATCTGTATTATTTTTGGCGCGTTGCCACGGTGGAGAACCTGACCAAGGTCGCCAATGAAATTCATCTCAGCCAGTCAGCCATTTCTGCCCAGCTAAAACAGTTTCAGCACAATCTGGGAGTGGAGCTATTCACACGACGGGGAAGAAAGCTGGTCCTGACCAGTGAGGGCCGGCGCGTAATGGAATATGCCAACGATATTTTCTCGCGCGGTGAAGAGCTTGAACAACTTATCGCCAAGGGGTTTTCTTCGTCACGTCAGCACGTATCGATTGGCGTACTCAATAACCTGTCACGTAACTTCGTAGAAAACTTTACGCTGCCGCTGCTCAACAGTGAAAACACCACGTTCGCACTGCATACCCGCAGCATGCCAAATCTGTTGGATGGGCTGTCTAATTTTACCTTTGACGTGATCCTGACCAATCACAACGTTGAAGTGGGTAACCAGAAGCCACTCTGGCGCAGCGAGCTGCTGTCACGCCAGGCGATTGAAATTGTCGGCCCCAAAAAGCCAGGGCGTCGCCGGGTATTTCCCGACAGCTATCAGGATGCAACCTGGGTTGTTCCTTCGCGTAACAGTGAAATTCGTTCAGCATTTACTGTACTTTGCGCCAAGCACCAGTATGAACCGAATATCAAAGCAGAAACCGATGATATGGCAATGCTGCGACTGCTGGCCAGAGACAGTGGCGCGTTCGCGGTACTGCCCGAAGTTGTGGTACGCGATGAAATAGCCAACAGCCAGTTATATGTTCAGCAGAATCTGCCGGGGGCCTTTGAACATTTTTATGCCGTTACCCTGGCAAAGAAAACCATTCCTGATCACATCCAGGCCCTGATCGATCACGTCCGGGCCTCATCGGTATAACGCATACTCCGGCTAGCGGGCCACACAACGGCGCAGCCGGTCATTCACGGCCACCCAGGTGTCATCCTGTGGTGGCATTTCGATAACAATACGGTTGCTACCACTCATGTCGAGGGCATGCAAAGCATCATAAAGACGGCTGGCGTAGTCAGCCGGCGTGGCCGGCAGATGCTGATGCCACCCTCTTGACAGAGGCAATGAGGCCAGCACGGCTGAATAACTCAGCACGGCAATATCTTCATCACCAGCAACCGCAGCGGCAATCTGGTCTGCACTGGCAAGCGTGGCAGGCGTCACGGGCTGATAGTGGCGTTTAACGCTACCGGGCACAACCGGTACAGATGTGTTATCAGCCAATATCGGCAGACCGGTTATCGCCTGTATCTGAGTGACCGACACAGGCCCGGGGCGCAATAACCTTATTCCGTGTTCAGTTACCTGTGCAATGGTTGACTCAATCCCGGCGCGTGCAGGACCGCCATCAACAACCGCCGCAATTCTGCCGTCAAGCGAGCGCAGCACATGCTGTGCGGTGGTCGGGCTGAGAAACTGATAACGGTTGGCAGAGGGCGCCGCAAGACCAAGGCCGGTTTCCCGCAACAGGGTCTGAAAGACCGGGTGCGCAGGCGCACGCAGCACAATGGTATTATGACCACCGGTTACCTCATCAGGCACATCGGGGTGTTTGTCAAACAACAGCGACAGCGGACCAGGCCAGCATGTGCGAGCCAGCGCACGGGCCTGGTCACACACGTTTACCGCCCAGTGATCAATGGCGTCAGCATCCGGCACATGGACAATGAGCGGATGGTTGGCAGGGCGGCCTTTGGCAGCAAAAATCTTGCAGATCGCATCGGGGCGGCTGGCATCTGCGGCCAGCCCGTAAACCGTTTCAGTAGGCAACGCCACGCACTCGCCCTGTTCGAGTAGTGTTACCGCACGTTTAAGGTCGTCAGGTAAACGTAAAATGTCGCTGGAATAGGTCATAATATCGGCATACTTTTTATCAGGCTGGCATTATCGCGGGACGCATAAAAAAGTTAATTGCAACTTTTATCTTCAAACATTAAATAAAACAGAACATTTATAAGCCACCGCTTCCGAAAAACGCTTATCCTATTGTTTTATATAGACTTTACATTTTAACAACTTATAAACTTAATTTTTTATTAAGTCAGACCACTAAATATTACATTTTTTATAAGTTGAGACTGGTGATTTACTTGCGCCCGGTTTATTAGAGGGGAGCAACATGTCGTCACTGTCTGTGTCACTATCATTGTTTTCACTGCCGCTGTTTTGGGTCGTCCTGTCCTGGGTTGCCCGAAACGACGTAGTGAATCGTCATCCGTCGGTACTGCAAAAATCAGCGATTGCGGGCACCTTGTTACTGTTCTTACTGCTACCGTTACTGTCTGTGGTATACCAACCGGAGGCGGCGGGCCAGCTATTGCTGAAGCTCACACCAGTTAGCGCCGTGATTATATCGCTTGTTGTCTTCATCGGCATCACACTCATCCGGTTCTCGCGTAATTATATGGCGGGAGAGCGCTGTTACCCGGTATTTTTCCGCTGGATGAAGCTGGTCCTGGCTGCCGTTGTGATGACGCTGATGGCGAATCATCTGTTTATTTTCTGGCTTGGCTGGGTTGCCATCAGTCTGAGTCTCCACCGTTTACTGTTGCTCTACCCGGAACGCCCTCGCGCCGTGCTCGCAGCTCACAAGAAATTCATTCTTGCGCGCTGCTCGGAAGTGCTGATGCTCGTCGCGTTTACCCTGCTCTACGAGATCTACGACACCGCTTACATCGACGCGCTGATGCAGTCAGTCAGCACGGTCTCACTGAGCCAGCAGCAAGACGCCCTGGCCGGAGTGGCGGCGGTACTGATTGCCATCGCCGCCTTGCTCAAATGCGCTCAGTTGCCGTTTCACGGCTGGCTGATTAATGTGGTTGAGTCGCCGACACCGGTAAGTGCGCTGTTACATGCCGGTATCATTAATCTTGGTGGCTATCTGTTACTGGTGTTTTCACCGCTCTTGGCCGTGCACGCCACAGCACAGTGGGTGGTACTGATTGGTGCAGGCATGAGCGTGCTTTGTGCTGGACTCATCATGACTACCCGGGTCAGCATCAAAGTCAGGCTGGCCTGGTCTACCTCATCCCAGATGGGGCTAATGCTGATTGAGTGCGCCCTGGGGCTCTACTCACTGGCCATGTTGCACCTTGTCACCCACTCCCTGTATAAGGCCCACGCCTTTCTCAATAGCGGCGATACGGTTTACGCCTATCTGGGCAGCCAGATTGCCGGACGACATCAGCACCCTGCGGCCGTTCACTGGCTTGGTGCACTACTGGTCAGTAGCCTGATTGTTGCTACCTGTGTGTGGCTGGCTGCCCCGTCGACACTGGCCGCGCCCTGGGTGCTGCTGTGGCTGGCACTGACGTCACTGCTGGTGCTGCGCAGTCCTGGCGGTGCCCTCTCCCATTATGCCCTGTTTGTGGCCCTCGCTCTCGTACTCACAGGCAGTTATGCGCTGGGTAAGGACATGTTTTCGCTGCTGCTATATCAGGCTATTCCCGGACAGGTCTTGCCATTCTCCGCCATGGATATCTGGATCAGCAGTGTCTTTTTCACGCTGTTTATCGTGAGCTGGATACTGCACCTGTATGCCGGAGCGCCTGCGATACGACGTGTACGCCAGGCGCTGTTTGCCGGGCTCTATCTGGATGAATGGTTTACACGTGCCACACTTCGTCTCTGGCCTGTCACGCTCAGACGGCCGTCGTCAGCCGCCCCTAACGCAACGGTTACCAACTTAAGGAGTCACTAATGTCTGCTGTCACACTCGAAAACGCTACGTTTCTGTCCCATAAAGTCAGGCAGGCAGTGTCCCGCGCCTGCGATACGGTGGCACCAAACTGGCCACTGGACAAAATGATTGCCGTGAATCCTTATTGGAAAGTGAAAGAGCAGCCGTTTATTGATGTGTCAGCGCACCTCGCTGCCATCGCTGGCATACGTTCGGTAATGGCGCATGATCACTGGTTGTCACTGTACCAGCACGGACAAATTAGCGACGATGCACTGAACCGCTCGCTGACCCTGCATAACTCTCCACTGTCATTGAATCAGTTACTGGAGACCTTGTCAGCACCGCCGCCACGCCCTGACAGCTGGAAAATGCCGACTGCCTTATACGATCAGCACCGCGATGAAACACAGATGCAGTGGCATGAAGAAACCCTGTATCAGGCCAGCCAGTTTTGTGCGGCGTATTTTCACGAAGACGCGCCAGTGGATGTGGTAAACCACACATCGCCGGGCAATCGGTTATATTTAAGCTGGAAAAAAGCGCTGGCCAGCGATACCGGGGTCAGCATTCTGATGGGGATCCCATCGCTTAGCGCAATCATCGCATCACTGCCAGACTCCACGCAGGCATTATTTGAGGCCTCAACGGAGGTGCTGGAACTGGAAATCAAATCACTCGACAGCTACTTTCAGGCGCTACTGTTCAGCATTAACGGCTGGGCGGCTTATATTGCGTACCGCAACTGGCACGAACACAGCGATGAAATGGAAGGGCTGCTTGCCATTGCGCTGGCGTGGGAGTGGATCATTCATGAATACCACAAACGCTACCGCGCCGACGTGGCTAAACAGGTTTCTTTGCGCTGGCACTTCGAACAGCTAAATCTGACCCGCAAAATACAACAGCACAAAGACTACGAAAACGTGCTGTGGGTCTGTATGAGCGCGTTTGAGCAGCAACAACAACAAAAGCTACAGCAGCGTCTGACTGACGCGGCCTCCTCACGCCAGCCTCAGCCCGCCGAGGTCCAGGCGTTATTCTGTATTGATGTGCGCTCTGAGGTCATGCGACGCGCACTGGAAGCGCAGAGCGATACCATTCAGACCGCAGGCTTCGCCGGCTTCTTCGGGATGCCGGTTGACTACCAGCCGGCGCATACCGGCGTTCGTCGTCCACAGTTGCCGGGACTGATTCAGGCACCACTGACCGTCACGGAAATTCAGGCCGATACGACGCGGACAATGCCTTTTAGCCGCAAAGCCAGATGGCATGACTGGGCACATACACCGGTTGGCGGGTTTTCAATGGTGGAGTCTGCTGGCTGGTGGTACGCCTTCTCGCTGTTAAGAAAGATGTGGTTTCCGGGCGCGTCTGAAAACCCAGTCAATGCGTTAAGTCACCACGGTCAGTGGACGCTTACGAAAGACGGTGAAACACTTGATGCTGACGCGTGCGCTGCGCTGGCGGCGGGTATTATCCGTCTGATGGGGATCACACGATTTGCGCCAACGGTCCTGCTGATCGGACACGCCAGCCATTCAGCCAACAACCTGCATGCTGCCGGTCTGGACTGCGGTGCCTGTGGCGGACAGTCCGGAGAGGTCAATGTACGTGTGCTGGCGATGTTGCTGAATGACAAAGCGGTGCGTCAGGCACTCACACATCACGGCATTGAGTTACCTGCAAACACACGTTTTATTGCCGGATTGCATAACACGACGACAGACAACATCACCTGCTTTGATGACAACGTTCCCGCCCGCTTGCAGCAATGGCTGATACGGGCAAGGACGACGGCTCAGGCAGAGCGATCAGTACAGTTTCAGGGGTCAATACAGTTTGAGTCTGACAGGAAACGTCACCGTCTGTTTTCTTTGCGCTCAAGAGACTGGTCTCAGGTACAGCCCGAGTGGGGCCTGGCGGGTAACCAGGCATTCATTATGGCACCACGCAGCTGGACACGACATGTCACGCTGGACGGACAGTGTTTTCTGCATGATTACCTGTGGCAGCAGGACACGGACAGCGCGCTGCTGGAGCAACTGATGACCGCCCCGATGGTGGTGACGAACTGGATCAACATGCAGTATAACGCCTCGGTAACCGACAATGACAAGTTTGGCAGTGGCAATAAAGTGCTGCATAACGCAGTTGGCGAGCATATCGGTGTGTTCGAGGGCAACAGCGGCGACCTGCGTATCGGTCTTTCCAGACAGTCTCTGCATAACGGCGAACGCTGGATGCACCTGCCGCAGCGGCTCAGCGTCTACATTGCCGCGCCCAATGACAAAATTGCAGAGGTCATTG
Source organism: Alteromonas nitratireducens (assembly GCF_040812025.1). Classification (NCBI taxonomy): domain Bacteria; kingdom Pseudomonadati; phylum Pseudomonadota; class Gammaproteobacteria; order Alteromonadales; family Alteromonadaceae; genus Alteromonas; species Alteromonas nitratireducens. The sequence goes on along the minus strand of NZ_JBFNPK010000002.1, from coordinate 36,744 downwards.
CCCGTCACCCGATGCTGCAGTCGCTTATCAACAACGACTGGCTGTATCTGTTCAGCTGGGACAGAAAACGAGGCATTGAGCGCTGGTATCAGGGCGTTTGGTACCACTCTGCCGGACTGCAGATGTAATTGCACGGGAGCAGGGCATCATGCGTTTGATGCCCGTTGTCTTTTGGTGCGTGCTGCAATGATGCAACAAGTTGAATAAAAAAAAATTTATGGCCTATGCTTAGAAACGACAAACTCTAAAGTTTCTGCCGCACTGGTGTCTTGTGACCCGTTAACGGCCACTGAAGTTGAGGCTAACGCCAATGAATTATTATCCCTGGGTGGATGCAGCAAACCGACTGTTTGCTGCTATCTTAGGTTTGCAGTGTCTGGTGGCACTGATTCTGGGCTTTCAGCAGGACCAACTGCTGTTTATCATAATGATCTGCGCGCTGATTGTCGCACTTCCCTATGCCTGCCATTATTTCGCCCCTTACCGGTCACTGACGAGCCATGCCTATGTGGTGGCTGCCCAGATGCTGTCAGCGCTACACATTCAGCAGGGCATGGGACTCACCGAAGTTCATTTTCAGATATTCTCTCTGCTGGCGTTTGTCAGCTTTTATAAACTGCCCGCATTATTTATCTCCTCTGTTGGCTTTGTGGCTGTTCATCACCTGAGCTTTTTCATCATGCAAATGAACGGCCTGCCGGTTTTTGTCCTTGAGCCCGACGACCTGTACTGGAAAATCTGGATCCTGCACGCGTTCTTCGCCGTCGCTGAGGGTGGCATTCTGTATTACATGACACTGAGTATGAGAAAAGACAGCATTCAGGAGCTGGAGATCCAGAAAAGTGTCAGGCGTCTGATCAGCGACCCTAACAGTATGCCGATGGAAGAAGAGCAATTGCACTGGGCGCAGAGTCATGCCCCGTTTGGTCAGCTACTGACTGCGCTTTGCCCTATTATTAAAGAGTCACAGCGGGTCACCGTAGAGGTATCTGACGCATTAAAAACGATGCTTGCCAGCTCTGATGTGACGGAACGAACGCAAAAAAATGCGGAGTTGGGCAACACGGTGCGAAGCGCGACCCGGTCACTGAATTTCTCGTTCGAGGAGCTTGTCAGACAGGCAGAATTTGTCAAACAGTCATCAGTAACCTCGGCCAATGAGCTGTCAGAAATGGGCAAGGACGTACAGTATCTGACCAAGTATATCCAGCAGCTTGAGTCAGAGCTGACCAGCGCCAGACAGGAAGTGTCTCAGCTAAAGCATGAATGTGACCGCATATCCGGCGTGATTGGTAATATCAAAGACATCGCAGAGCAGACCAACCTGCTGGCCCTGAACGCCTCTGTCGAGGCGGCGCAGGCCGGCGACCGGGGTAAGGGCTTTGCCGTTGTGGCAGACGAGGTAAGACGGCTCTCCATGGTCACGCATGAGCGCGTGGCCGAAGTCTCAGATGCCAGTGAGAAGCTCGATAGCCTGTCCAATAACGTGGTCGCCCGGGTCTCCGCCTGCGACAGCCTGAGCAATACCGCCTTCGACCAGGTCGTGAGTGTCAAAGACAAAATGAAGAGCCTGATAGAGTCAAATACCCAGGCCGCCGAATACGTGGTTGACATTGCCACTGCGATGAACCGGCAACGGGAGGCCATCAGTGATATCAGTGAGAGTACTTCTGATATGGCTGGTGCTGCGATTGAGAACCAGGCTGGCATTGAACAAATTGAGGAAAAACTGGCGTCATTGTCAGCCTCGACCCAGTCGTTAAAGCACAGCCTCAAGCGGTTTAAGGTCTGATATGACGCTGCGTGCCATTTTGCTGAGTGTATGGTTGTGTGCCGTGGTGTTACTGCTGTGGCTCCAGCAACAATCGGTTGTCATGGCCTTTGATCCGGCGAATACCCTGACTGAGCAGGTAGATGCAGTGCACGATGCGCTTCGGCCACTGGCGGGTGATGAGACCATCACGGCCATACACATTAGTTCCTCAGACTGCCCGTGTGATGACGTGTCGAAACGGCATCGTCGCAGCGTAATGCAGACCGTGACACGACGTCACGGCAGTAATGTGCTGATTAACGATAGTACACCAGAATTTTCGCAGATCGCCCGTTTACTGCCCGCCTTGCCCGCCATCGCCATATTTCATGGCGACAACCTGACCTACCTGGGTCCCTATGCCACGGGAGCCAACTGTTTGCCAGGCAAGGGACTGGCAGAGCCATGGTTGCGAAGTCGCAATGACCTGATATCAGATTACGGCACCCTGCCTACCGTGATCCCGTCAGATGCAATGGGATGCTATTGCACTACACCAGAAGTATGACTAGCCGATATTGATGCGTTTGATAAACTCCGCCAGTTCCCCGATATCCTCCACAGTCGCTCTGACCAGTTCCCCAATCGCTTCTGAAGAGCGCCGTGTGTTCGCGGCGAGATCACGGACTTCATCGGCAACCACCGCGAATCCGCGCCCGCTATCGCCGGCCCTCGCCGCCTCAATAGCAGCGTTGAGCGACAGCAAGCTGGTTTGTTCAGAGATTTGCGAAATAGTCTCGATAAATCCGGAAATTTTCTGACTGTTGGCCACCAGACGCTCCATCGCGACCTGGGTCTGATTAATGATTTCCCGTCGCTCGGTAATATTCAGTCCAAACAGCACAAACAGGTACACTTCATTCTGAAAATTGCGCAACCCACAGATACGACAGTCTATTGCGACAAAAAAATCATCCCGGTTGATCTCGAAAGTTTTCGAGACAAAGTTACCCGCTCGCAGTTTTGCCATCTCCTCATCTGAGAGCTGATCAAAAATTTCAAACGTGAAGTCACTGAGATCGATATGCTCCCCCAGCGTTTGCTCCAGCAATGCGTTAGATGTCACTGGCTGGGCATTCATATCGGTTTCAAGGATAAGCAGTGCGCCGCTTATTGCCTCCAGTTTTCGGGTGTAGTTCAGTGCTTCCTGTTTTACATCGGTGATATCAGCCTGTACCGCGATGAAATGTTTCAGCATCCCGTTTTCGGTGACCGGGTTAATTGACAGCGACGTCCAGTAGGGTTCGCCCTTCGCTGAGTAATTCAGAATTTCTCCATAAAACGGTTTTTGCTCATCGAGGTGCTCGCGAATGGAACGGCGGGTGGCATCCGATGTATCCGGTCCCTGCAGAAAACTGCCCGGCTTTTTCCCACGAATGTCGTTAAGGAGGTATCCCGTCAGACGCTCAAACCCTTTGTTCACATATTTAATCAGACCATCCGGCCCGGTGATAATCACCGCGTTCTGAGTTTTATTCGCCACCAGCGAGAGCATCTCTCGCTCTTCTTTCTGGTTTACCTCATCAGTGACATCCCGCAAAAACGCGGTGTACAAAATGCGGTTTTCCAGATCGACTTTCGACAGCGACAGGTTAGCCCAGAGTTTTTGTCCGTCAGGACGCTCGATGCTGACCACACGCGAGGTCCCTACAATCTTGTCGATGCCGGTTTTACGGTTGGCATTGACCATGTCATCATGTGACGCACGGATGGCTTCCGGTACCAATGCCTTTACATTTTTTCCCAGCACGTTTTCCCGCTCAATCCCCCAGAGCTTTTCAGCCGAGCGATTAAACAGGGTGACGTTGTTGTGCTCGTCAATACAGACCACCGCATCAATTGCCTGCTCGAGGGTTTTCTCGATAATCTGGCGGGCTTCCCGTTCCGATGTGATGTCCTGGAGTGTTGCGTTGTAATACGTTTTACCATTAACACGTGTTTTAGCGACGGAAAGTTTCACCCAGATAGTCTGGCCATTACTTCTTACCAGTTCGACTTCCCGAAAACTGCCAACAATCTTATCCTGTCCTGTCTCCCGGTGGTGATTCACATAATCGTCGTGATGTTCACGGATGCGGGCAGGCACCAGCAGTTTCACATTTTTTCCCATTACCTCCTCTTTTTTAATCCCCCATAACTGCTCTGCGGCCTGATTAAACAGCACCACATTGTTGTTCTCATCGATGGTGACAGCAGCAATAAGCTGGTGTTGCAGTGATTTGGCTGCGGCGTCTGAGTGATTAAAAAATACCGTCATAGTCAAAACCGGATAGAAAGCCTATTCAAAAGATAATGAATAATTCAAAAAACGCGAATAAATCCTGTGATTTAGCGCATACCACCAGCATGTCGTGGAGCTACCGGTTATACTCAATAACAGTCAGCGTTATGCCTGCAGGCCGGGTAAATGGTAATAACACGTCGCCACCTTTTCTGTTTGCTCTTTATGTTCTGGGGCCATGCTGTCATGGCCGCTGCACTGACGAGCGCACACAAGCAGCAGGCGCTAGCCGATCTGGCGGCGCTTTCCGCCACGACGCTGGCCGGCCGTGAAACCGGAACGGCTGGCAGCATACGTGCCGCAGCAATAATCGCTGAACGTTTCGGCGCCTTAGGGCTCGCCATGCTGGGCAACGATTACCGGCAGCCCTTTGTCTACCAAAGCAAAGGCAACCAGCATGCAGGTGTCAATGTGGCCGGGATGATAAAGGGGGTATCTCAACCGGCGCGGGTGATTGTCATTTCTGCACACTATGATCATCTCGGGATTCAGGGGGGACGAATTTACCCCGGCGCAGATGATAATGCGTCGGGCGTTGCAGCACTGCTTCTGCTTGCAGAGTACTTCAGTCAGTATCCGCCGGCACATACGTTAATGTTTGTTGCCTTCGACGCAGAAGAGCCGGGCCTGCACGGCTCAGCAGCGTGGCTGGCCGCCCGGCAAACAAAGGGATACGATATCCGCCTGAACATCAATCTGGATATGCTGGCAAACGGTGGACGGCGCAATGCGTTGTTTGTTTTCTTTAGTGATGAGGCTGAGTTCCTTAAACCCGCCGTGCGCGACAGCATAGCGAAACGCGACCTTCCCAACCTGTTAACCCGCATTGGTCGTGGCCGCTACCCGCGCGATGTCCGCGGTGCACAGGGCCGCATAAACTGGCGGCAGGCAAGCGATCATGCCAGTTTCATGGCACAGAATATTGCCGCCGTGTTTATTGGCAGCCATACGCATCAGCACTATCACCAGCCTTCAGATACCTTCGAAAATGTCGTTCAGGCCTTTTTTAACAGTGCGCTTGAGGTTGCCCTTGATGTGGCATTAATCGCAGATGGTCAGCTGTCGCCGGGCCGATTGTCCCGACCAGAGTCGGAACGGTGATGCAGTAACCCAACCAGAAAGGTTGCGAGAATAATTTGCGTTGCCACAATCTGAATGCACAGTATGACGCTGTGGCGAAGCATCGGTTCAAGTCCCCCGGCACCAACAACCGGAATGATAAAGCTCAGCAGGATAAGGCCCAGTACACCAAACGACAGCAAGGTGGTATTAAACCCTTTTTTACGAGGGGCCACACCCGTTGTTACAAACAGTGCGGTCAGGTAAACAAACGCGCTGTGAATATACAGGTTAACGCTGCGCAGAATAAGTTTATCCGGGTACCGGTACAGGAAAAATGAGGCAATCGCTGCAACCAGAAAAGGATATAACAGCCACCATGACCGCCAGGGATGGGCTTTATTCTGGAACCGCGACTGAAACGCAAACAACACCGCACACGCCGCCATCATCGCAAACACATTGGTGAGAAACACGGACAACCCGGGGGAATAAAACGTCCGCGACAGGTACGCGATATACCCGCCTATGGCACACAGATAATACACCATGCAGTAACGCAAATACGCACGGTCTGGCTGGGGTGAGCGCGAATAAAAATAATTCAGTAACAGCACCGATATCAGATTATTCAGTCCCAGTGCGATAGCAAGCACAACCAGCACAGAAGAAATGCCGGGCATATCAGGCATGTCCATGACAACGTCCCACCGGAACGCAGGTTGGCATCAAACGACAAAGAAAGGGCTTACAGTACAATACCATCAAGTTTGCCCCCTTAAATTTACTGGCATCGGATCCGGTTTATCGCGGCTTTCCACCCTGCATACGCTGTATCCCGCTGCGCTTTAGTCAGCCGGGGCGTGAAGGTTTTTTCGCTGTGCCAGTTCTGAGCCACACTGTTCAGGTCAGGATAAACGCCGACCTGAAGCCCTGCCAGGTAAGCCGCGCCCAGTGCCGTCGTTTCAGTTACTCTGGGGCGCTCGACATCTGCGCCCAGAATGTCTGATAAAAAGCCCATGACCCAGTCATTATTCGCCATACCACCGTCTACTCTGAGCGTAGTGGGTCGGGCTCCGTCACTTTCCATGGCTTTTTGTAAGTCTTTGGTCTGATAGCACACGGACTGTAACCCCGCAGCGACAATTTCATTGATGCCAGTATCGCGGGTGAGGCCAAGAATGGCGCCGCGCGCATCGGGATCCCAATAAGGTGCACCGAGTCCGGTAAAGGCAGGCACAAGATAAACACCATTATTTTCCCTGGCGCGCTGGGCAAGTTGCTCAGACTCTGCGGCATTATCAATCAGTTTCAGGCCGTCACGCAGCCACTGAACAGTAGCGCCCGCCATGAAAATACTGCCTTCCAGGGCATAGGTAGCCTGTCCGTTAATACGATACGCAATGGTAGAAAGCAGTCTGCTTTCAGACTTAAGTGGCGTATGCCCGGTGTTCAGAATCATGAAACACCCGGTACCGTAGGTGCTTTTCGCCATGCCTTTCTCAAAACAAGCCTGGCCAATCAACGCGGCCTGCTGATCACCCGCTACCCCGCTTATCGGGATCTCACATCCAAGGAAGTCACTGTGCAGTGTGCCAAAACTGTCGGCTGAATCGAGCACCTCGGGCAACATTGCGCGGGGGATGGTAAACGCATCGAGCAGGGTGTCGTCCCAGCACTGGTTATGTATATCAAACAGCATGGTTCTTGATGCGTTGGTCGCATCGGTCACATGTGCAGCACCTTTGGTAAGCCGCCAGATAAGAAAACTGTCGATGGTGCCGAACAAGACATCGCCGGCCTGCGCTTTTTCACGAACGCCCTCAACATTTTCCAGGATCCAGTGGATTTTGGTGGCGGAAAAATAAGGGTCGAGTAACAGGCCGGTTGTGTCGGTGACATGCTCAGTCAGCGCTGCACTCTCGGCAAGGGTGCGGCACAAGGGGGCTGTGCGCCGATCCTGCCAGACAATGGCAGGGTAAACAGGCTTGCCGGTATGACGATCCCACAGGACTGTGGTTTCGCGCTGATTGGTGATCCCAATGGCTGCGATATCCTGAGGCCTGACAGACACATCATCAAACACCCGCTTCAGGGTCTGTTGCACGCTCTGCCAGATGGCCTCCGGATCATGTTCCACCCAGCCGTCGCTGGGAAAATGCTGGGCAAATTCCTGCTGCGCCATGGCAATCGTTTCTCCCTGTGAAGAAAAAATCATGGCTCTTGAACTGGTCGTGCCCTGATCAATGGCAAGCAAATACTGCGTCACAATCCGGCTCCTTTGTGATGAATACTGTCAAACAGAAACAGCTCCACGGGGCTCTTGGTTATTACACTGAGTGTGTCGTATTTAATACAGATAAACAACCCTCCAGATAATCTAAACCTAATGGGTCTGTAATAACCCAGTTAGCGCATTTTGAAATGGTAAACAATACTCATAGTTTTACTTCGCAAATAGAATGATGGTACCTACTATGCGACGAGCTCTTTTCATTGTTGTATTCATAATAACCTTCAATATTTACGCTGCAGTCACGTCAGATAACAAAGTATCTGCAGACGCAGGGCTAACCTCATGGCAGGTGCCATGGGAAAACACCCGCCCGAGAGATCCTATGCTCGACAGCAAAGGCAACGTCTGGTTTTGTGGGCAGCAGGGCAACTACATTGCACGACTCAACCCGACTACCGGTGAGTTCACCCGCTTTACGCTGCCCGACGCAAGCCATCCACATAACCTGATCATCGACACCCGCGACACCGTCTGGTACTCGGGTAACAGAAACGGGCATATTGGTGCACTCAACCCGCACACTGGCGAGATTACGCAATACCCTCTGCCGAAAAGCCAGGCCGGCGATCCGCATACCCTGGTGTTCGACAGTAAAGGAAATATCTGGTTCACGGTGCAGTGGGGCAATATTATTGGCTACCTTGATACGGCCTCGGGCGAGTTCACACTTTACGATGTGCCAATTGAGCGCGCCAGGCCGTATGGTATCAAGGTGGATAAAAATGATACTCTCTGGATTGTTTTACTTGGCACCAATCACCTGGCAACCATAAAAAATAAGACGCTGGCGCTTATCACTATCCCTGATGAAACTGCCCGCCCCCGACGTCTGGAAATCGATAAACAAGGCGACATCTGGTATGCCGACTACGCTGGCGGCAAGCTTGGCTTTTACAGCCCGGCGAGCGGCGAGTTTTCGAGCTGGACGCTGCCGACTGGATCCAAGTCATTTCCTTACGCGACTGCACTGGATGGTGACGGACACATCTGGCTGTCAGACACGTCCGCCATTCCAAATAAGCTGATTATGTTTAATCCGGTATCCCGAGTATTTGAAGCGGTTCTGGACGTGCCGTTTGGCGGACATATCCGGCACACGTATTACGCCCCCGAATCAGGTGAAATCTGGTTTGGAACCGACACGGGATACATTGGAAAACTGTCGGTGAATTAAATGATTAGCCGACAATGGGGGCAAAGAAAATTCTGTCTTAAAGCCGTACTTTTATGAAATTTAGCTATAAGTAAAACGTCACTGGCGTTTCTCGCGGAAGTCTGATAAATTCGCAATATAAGATTTTTCTAATGTAAAAATTATGAAAGCGATAAAATCCGCACTGCTACACTACTGTACTGTCAGGCCCAAACTGATTTATGGGGTCTTACTGATCATCTCGCTTGTCGCCGCAAGCCAGCTTCCGCGTATTCAAATAGACACGGATCCGGAAAACATGCTGCCATCCGACCACCCTGCACGTGTTTTTCATAACCAGGTAAAGTCTGACTTTACGATGTATGACGCCATTGTGGTTGGTGTTGTGAATGAGTCCGGCGAGGGCGTATTCAACAAAGATACACTGAATGCAATTTATCAGGTCACCGATGCAATTCTGACCATGGACAACGTGGTCTCGGCCGATGTGATGTCGGTCTCGACGGTGGACAATATTACGCAATCCGGCCCGGGGACCATCCGTTTTGCCTGGATGATGCCATCTCCGCCGAAAACCGACGCGCAGGCTGAACAAATTGGTGAGGATCTTCGCCGCTTACCGCTGCTGAACGAGACGCTGGCAGCCGGTAATGGCGAGGCCGCGGCAATTTACGTCCCGCTCAACGATAAGAACGAAAGTTATCGTATTGCTGAGCAAATCCGCGCGATCACCGCTCAGTACCAACAGGTCGGTAACTGGTATATCACCGGTCTGCCGGTTGCAGAGGATCAGTTCGGTTACGAGATGTTCGTACAGATGGGCATTTCAGCGCCTTTGGCCGGCCTGACTATTTTCATTCTGCTGTTCGTATTCTTTCGCAATTTCCCGCTGATTACCGCGCCGATGATCGTGGCGATGGCGACCGTGATCATTGTCATGGGCGCACTCATCGGCATGGGCTTTACCGTGCATATCATGTCATCAATGATTGCCATTTTCCTGATGCCAATTGCCGTGGTCGACTCGGTCCATATTCTGTCTGAATTCAGCGACCGCTATAAGCCCGGCAGTGATTTGAAAGAGACCATTGAAGACGTCATCGGGCACCTGTTTACACCGATGCTGTACACCTCGATTACGTCTGCCGTCGGTTTCTATTCACTGATGCTGACCCCGATCCCGCCGGTGAAAATTTTCGGTGCGTTCGTTGGCTCAGGTATTTTGCTGGCGTTTCTTATCACGGTCACCTTCATTCCGGCTTACCTTTCCCGTATGAGTGACGCAGCGCTGTCGCGTCTTCAGGACGCCCTGCACGACGACAACGAGCATCGCTCTGTCATTGCGACGGCGGCGAAGAAAATTGGCGCATTCGCCACGCAGCGCGCACGCCTTATTCTTACGGTATTTATCGCCGTATTCGGTGTCGCAGTATGGGGCATCAGCCAGATCCAGATTAACGATAATCCGGTGCGCTGGTTCAAGGAATCCCATGAAATCCGTATTGCAGATCGGGTGCTGAACAAGCATTTCGCCGGTACCTATGACGCGTATCTGGTGCTGACCGACACCACGACACTGCCAGCCGCTGACAACCTGCTGGCAACGCCACCATCCTCACTGACCGACTGGCGCAACAACGTACTGGAAGAAACCCGGTCACTGCCGTTGGCTGACCAGTTACAACAGGTATTGAACGCCATTGATGACAAGAGCTTTGAGGTCGACAGCGACGACGCGATGAGCTATCTGGACTCGGCACGTCTGCGCCTTGAACAGGCGCTGGAAAAAAGTAAGCGGTTCTCCTCTCCGGCGGTCCTGGCTTATATTGCTGACCTGCAGGATTATCTCGCCGCGTCGGGGTTGGTCGGCAAATCGAACTCACTGGCAGATGTGGTCAGAACCGTGAACCGCGAACTTCGCTCGGGCGAGCAGCAGGATTACGTTCTGCCTGACAGTCAGCGCGGTGTTGCGCAGACGCTGTTGCAGTATCAGTCGTCTCACCGGCCTAATGACCTCTGGCACTTTGTCACGCCGGATTACCGCTCATCACTGATCTGGCTGCAACTCACCAGCGGTGACAACCAGGATATGAGCAGTGTGGTGAAACTGGTCAGTGACTATACTGACACGCATCCGCTTCCAGACGGTGTCGAGGCAAAGTGGGCAGGTAAGGCCTACCTCAATGTGGTATGGCAGGACAACATGGTCTCAGGCATGCTTGAAAGCCTGATCAGTGCCTTCGTGATCGTACTTATTATGATGGTGCTGCTGTTCCGCTCTCTGGCCTTCGGCATTGTGGCCATGCTGCCGCTCACCCTGACCATTGCCTTTATCTATGGCCTGATTGGCATTATTGGTAAGGACTATGACATGCCAATCGCGGTGCTGTCCGCACTAACACTGGGACTCAGCGTTGACTTTGCCATCCACTTTATTGAACGGGCCCGCGCCATTTACAGTGAAACCGGTGACCTGGCCGCAACAATGAAAGCCATGTTTGGTGAACCCGCCACAGCAATCAGCCGCAACGCACTTGTTATCGCACTGGGCTTTACGCCATTGCTGTTTGCCCCGTTAGTCCCTTACATCACCGTAGGGGTGTTCCTTGCCAGCATTATGGCCGTGTCTGCACTGGTCACCCTGCTGATGTTACCTGGCGTAATGATTACTGCGCGTGCGTGGCTGTTTCCTGCCCGCCAAAAAGGAGAAAAATGATGTTAAGACAATTTGCGAACAAGAAAGTATTGCTACAGCTTAGCCTGTTACTTTCCACGGTATCATCTGCTGCCGTTGTCGCAGAGACGGATATTCCGGCGCTGATTAAAACCGCCGAGAAAGCGGCTTATTATGCCGGCGAAGACGGACGCAGCCAGGCACGTATGATGATTGTGGATGCACAGGGCAGAAAGCAGTTTCGCCAGTTCACTATTTTGAGAAAAGATGTCGAGGACAACGGCGACCAGAAAATGCTGGTTTTCTTCAGTCAGCCCTCCGACGTCAGAGATACCGTCTTTCGGGTTGAAAAGCATGCGGATGTCGCTGTCGATGATGACCGCTGGTTATATCTGCCTGCACTTGATTTGGTAAAACGCATCTCAGCGGGCGATAAACGCACTTCGTTTGTTGGTTCCCATTTCTTTTACGAGGACGTATCCGGGCGTGCCACCGAAGAAGATACCTTCTCTCTGATAGAAGAAACGGACACCGCGTACCGTCTTAAAGCGGTACCTAAAAACCCGGACAGCGTTGAGTTTACCTACTACGAGGTAACCATTGATAAAGCCACATCGCTGCCGGTACTGATCAATTTCTTCGATGGCGGTGATAGCCCGTATCGCCGGGTAGAAAGCGTTAAGGTAGAAACCATTCAGGGCTTCCCAACCGTGCTGCGTTCAAAAGTATCCGACCTTAAAAATGGCGGCTACACACTGATGGAGTTTCGCGACCCGCAGTATAACATTGCCCTGCCGGACGATATTTTTTCTGAGCGTAGCCTGCGTAATCCGCCACGGGATTATCTGCAATGATAAAATCTGTACCTGTTGCCGCACTGCTGCTGTGTAGCAGTGTGGCTATTGCTGCTCCGCAGGACGACGACCCCTGGTCTGACTGGGACATGGAAGCGCCTGAAGCCAATCCCATCACCGGTTTTGTGGAAGTGGCCAGTTCGCAGCGTCTGCAAAACGATCCTGCAATCAACAGTGATACCACGCTTGGCGATGTCCGGGCACAGATAAAGTGGGACAAAACGCTGACGCAGGGCGCAGTGAGTTTTACGTCTGATATCTATTATGACGGCGTCCTCAATGACACCGAATTTCAGCTTCGCGAACTTTACTGGCAGGGAAATCTGGGCTTTTTAGGTGAAGCGGGTAAACGTTTTGATCTAAAAGCGGGTCAGCAAATCCTCACCTGGGGTACCGGCGACTACCTGTTCTTAAATGATTTGTTCGCAAAAGATTTTCAGTCATTTTTCTCCGGACGTAACGATGAGTATTTAAAAGCGCCGTCGTTTTCCATCAAGCTGTCAGGCTTCTTTGACATTGCCAATGTTGACCTGGTCGTCACCCCACGCTTTGCGCCGGATACCTACATCAATGGCGACTATTTCTCGTTCTTTAACCCCATGCTGGGCACCAATATCGCGCCAGGATTTACCGTATCGGGCGACAACCGGCCTGACGTTCCGGAATGGGCAATGCGTATTTACAAGAGCGTCGACGGCGTTGATCTGGCGCTGTATGGCTACCGGGGTTTTCACAAGTCCCCGAATAGCTTTGACGAACAGGGGCAGCCCCGCTTTGCCAGACTCAATGTGACCGGTGCCAGCGCGATATGGACGGCGCTGGATGGCCTGATGAAAGCAGAGTACGCATTTTACAATTCGATTGAAGATCCCGATGGCAACAATCCCTTTGTGCCTAACGATCAAAGCCGCTTTCTGGTTGGTTACGAGCGCGAACTGATTGCGAATCTGACCGGCAGTGCGCAGTGGTATCTGGAACACAATCATGATTACGATGCACTGATTGCGGCCTCTCCCTGGCCGGTTTACGAGCCAGAGGAAAACCGCCATGTCATCACCGCGCAGCTCTCATACCGGATGCTGCAGGATACACTGACCCTTAACTGGTTTACTTTTTATTCGCCCACTGACGATGACGCATATAGCCGCTTCCGGGCGACTTATAGCCCGGTTGATGACTGGGCGCTATCGGGTGGTCTTAACCTGTTTACCGGTGACAAACCGTTCACCTTTTTTGGCCAGTTTGAAGATGCAAGCAATGTGTTTGCGTCATTCCGTTACTACTATTAGTTTTTTAGGAGCATTTGTATGTCTGCTGAACGTGCCTTAACCGCTTTTGCGGGTTTTATGGTGTTACTGTCTGTCGCTCTGACAGTATGGGTCCACCCTAATTTTGTCTGGTTTACCGTGTTTATCGGTGCCAACCTGTTTCAACAAAGTTTCACCGGTTTTTGCCCGGCCACTATCGTATTGCGTAAAGTGTTTGGTTTTAAAACCGAGCGTGAACTGGCGCAGCAATAACCTCCTGTAGACACGCGTAAAACGTGCCCTTAACCAGCCCACAATCAGTCACTGGTCACTCTGATGTGATCAGTGACAGATAATGGTTGAGACTGGCCGCCGACAATTCTCCCATATGCTGTTTAATCAGTTTCCCGCGGGCATCAAAAAACAGTGTGGTAGGCAGCCCAGCCGACCCTGTCGTTTTAGCGGCCTGTTGTTGTCTGTCGAACAGCAGATTATTGAGTGTCAGACCCTCGGCATGCAAATATTGCGTTACCGTCTGCGCATTTTCCCCCTGATTAACAAACACGATCTGCACATCGTTTCTGTGGGCCTGGGCATTTGACAGCACCGGCATTTCACGCCGGCACGGCGGACACCACGACGCCCAATAGTTAACCACCAGCGGCTGCCCACGGAAACTAACAAGATTAATCACATCGCCATCAGGTGTCATCACATTCACAGACGGGATCCCGCTGTCGCGATAGGATGCTTCCAGCGCCGCCTGCCCGCCATAAAAAATACTCAGTGACACTAAGGCGCTGACCGCCAGCGACAGGCTCAGCCTGCGATACCGGATAATCATCAGCCCGCCGACAAAGAGGCCGGCCAGAATACCCCACGTTGCGTCGAAACCACCATCGCGGACATTGATCATCTGCCAGAGGTCGCGCTGGTAATCATTCCAGTAATGCGCGACAAAACTCGCTCTGGCGGTCACAAAGGTGACCGCCAGTATCAGTATCCCTACCCTGCCGGCCTGTCTGACATACTCTGGGTGACTGGCAAAGCGGCGCGCAGCTGTGCGCATCAGTACGCTGTAAAACACATAGGCGCTTAACAACACAAGCAGTGCACTCACTGGCAGCGCCAGCGGTCCCAGCGACAAGCTCATTTTGACTCCTTACTCAGGAACATGGCACAGTTGCCGCAAGTTCCTGTTTCTCTGTTATGATTAACGCATTGCTTCGCGTACTTGTCATTCATGAATAAACCAGACCTGACGAACGACGATATTTTTTCGCTGTTTGATATGCTGCCAGATATTGTCATCCTTGTTGATGACAGGAGGCGTATTATCTGGGCAAATCAGCGCATCACGCTGTTGGGTTATTTCCAGGCGTCGCTGACGGATGTCAGTTTGTCAGCACTCATCGCCGATGACGTCCCCTTCAGCAATGGCCATCAGCAGGTTCAGGTTATCCCTGGTAAGGACACGTCAGCGCGGTTTCTGGCGGCACCGTCTGATACATCAGCGCGTACCACCTATCAGTTGACCCGAATTCGCGTAAAAGTCGAGGCCGGCGACAGACTGATGCTGGTATTAAGCGAAGTTAGCAGCCATGCTGATCTGACCGCGCGCCTCAACCATGTCGAAATGCTGCTCTCTGAGTCCCAGTCTATTGCAAAAATGGGAAGCTGGGACTGGAATATTGAGAACGGGTCACTGTCATGGTCCGAACAGATTTATACCATGTTCGGGCTGGCACCCGATGAGTTTGCCGCCAGCTACGACGCCTTCCTGCAAATGATTCACCCGGACGACAGGGCATTGGTTGAAAACGCCGTTGCCAGTGCGCTTGATCATGGCAAAACGTATCAGGTGAACCATCGGATTATTCGTCCTGACGGCGAAATCCGCTATGTCACTGAGCGCGGCAGACTTTACTATAATGCTCAGGGTAATGCGGTCCGTATGATCGGCACCATACTGGATATTACCGATGATTATCACAAGCAGCAGGCGTTAGCGGAAGCAAATGCAAAAATTGAGGCGCATCAGGTACAGTTGCGCCAGCTTGCTTACCACGACGGCTTAACCGGCTTACCCAACCGTAATTTCTTTATCAGTCACGTCGATGAACTGATCGCCACCTCGGTTTCAGTTGCGGCCAGCTTTGCCATTATGTATATCGACCTGGACGGATTTAAGGAAATTAACGATTCACAGGGTCATGCGGCAGGCGATTTGGTGCTCAAGGAAGTGGCGTCGAAACTTCGCCACCTGTTGCCTCAGGATGCCGTTCTTGCCCGTTTAGGCGGTGATGAGTTTGGGGTGCTGCTCGGCGGTTTGACGGACGAGGCACTGCAGGAAAAAGCCGAGCACCTGGTTGCCGGCCTGCCGTTTCATAAAAGCTATGGCGAACTCACCCTCAAAGTCACTGCCAGTATCGGCATCGCCCTGTTCCCGCGGGATGGTAAAACCGTCTCAGAGCTAATCCAAAAAGCCGATATTGCAATGTACCGGTCAAAAGCCAGCGGCAAAAACCGTTATCAGTTTTTTGAACCTTCCATGTCACGCGCCCAGGTAGAGCGTATCAAACTCATTTCTGATCTGGAGCATGCACTGGAGAATGAAGAATTTGATGTGTATTTCCAGCCACAGGTGCCTGTGATTGGCTCTGACAAACTCTATGCGGAAGCCCTGATACGCTGGCATCATCCCACGCGGGGTTACATTTCACCCGCGGACTTCATTCCGCTTGCGGAAGAAACCGGTCTGATCATTGATATTGGTGAACTGGTATTCCGTGACGTCTGCACGCTCATTCATACCTGTAAACATATTCTCAAACAGGACATTTGTGTTGCCGTGAATTTGTCGGTCGTTCAGCTTTACTATGACCAGTTGCTGACCAAATTTAACGACATTATGGAAGCCCACGAAGTTCGCCCTCAGGATATCGAATTTGAGGTCACCGAAAGTGCACTGATGAAAGACGTAGATGCCGCCAGACAGGTATTGCGGTCTTTCCAGGAAAACGGCTCAAGCGTCGCACTGGATGATTTTGGCACCGGGTACTCCTCGCTCAGTTATCTGGCTAATCTGCCCATTGATACCATTAAAGTGGATCGTGAGTTTGTCAAAGTTATCACCGCTGACAATCCGCACTCTCCCATCTGTAAAGCGGTTATCTCGCTGGCTCACAGTCTGCACAAAAAAGTGATTGCAGAGGGTGTTGAAACCACTGAGCAAATGACATTCCTTTCCGATAACCGCTGCGACATGCTGCAGGGTTTTTTGTTGTCACGCCCGTTACCGGCCGTGGCGTTGTTCGACTTAATTGAGAGTCAAACCTGGCCGACAACGGCATCCACACACGCCAGTGTCTTTGAGGCGTCGGACGGCGCGCCCTGACATCGCAGACCGGGGTCATCGGCTTGGCAGTTTCATCCACGCTGACTATAGTGTAACTGCGCGCCAAGCAATTATTTTCCGTCTGAAAACCGGGCCAGTTGTGGCTGCCAGTATTGCGTTGGATACGGTTTCTGACCCCACGCTTACAAGGAGGCAGCATGCTCACCATGAATGACGGTTTTCCAAATCAGCGGCCCGGCAGCCGCTCAGAAGTCAAACACCTTCAAAGACTGCTAAACCATACCGGCTTTACCCTGACCGCCGACGGTTACTTTGGCCAGGCAACCAAAGATGCCGTCATGCGTTTCCAGCAAGCCGAATCCTATCCGGCTACCGGAGACGTGGATGATGCGACCTGGCAGGCGCTGGAAAAACGACTGGCAGCCAGACTGACCGATGCAGCTACTGCCCCGACAGCGTTACCTGACACTGAACTGGAAGGGTTTCGCGGCGACAGTCACTGGATCCACCAGCGAGAGGGACACGCAGGAAAGGCCTATTGGCCCGGTGGCGCTTCAGGGGTAACACTGGATCCGGGATTTGATTTGGGCCATCAGGAAACGGACGCCATCAGACAGCACTTTTCTGCTTTCCTGTCCCCCGAGCAACTGGATGCCTGTATTCAGTGTATTGGTATCACCGGCGAAGAAGCGCGTTCGCGTCTTGATGAATCAGCGGTACTGGGCAGTATCAGAGTCAGCCGTGAGCAGGCCGAGCAGGTTTTCCCTGCGGTGCTGGCACCGTACTGGGAGGCGATATCACGTCGTTTTCCGGTCCTTACGAGCGCATCCACGCCGCCAGCCGTGCAAACCGCGTTATTATCACTGGCCTTCAATCGCGGCGCCTATAACCGGGACCTGGCGTCACTGTCGGAGCCACTGGCGGAGCATGACTGGATGCGGGTGGGTACACGTATCGGGCAGATGCAGCAGAATCATTCGCTGGCAGGTATTCGTAAACGACGAAAAATGGAGGGTGACCTTATCCTTGATGCAGCGGAATAAGCAAGATAGCGGCTAGCCCGAACATAAAAAATAATCGTAAGCATGGAATAAAAAGGCTTTACGCCATGGATGTAAGGCGATACAAAGCCCACTCATGCCCATACAGGAAGGGCACCTTAACAACAGAGCAGGATTATGAGTATAGAAAAAATCACTGAACAGCTTGTCGGGTTTACCCAGCGCGCTATTGATGCCGTGCTAAGTGCAGAATTCATTATGCAGTTGTCCATCATTGGCGGCATCTACCTGATGAGTTTCCTGCTTGCCAGCCGGGTTAAAAAGCATTTCACGTATACTCGTCAGGCCCCTGAGGAAGGGACAAACTCGTTCCATCTGTTGCTTTACCGGCTGGGTGGCGCTATTTTTCCGGTTCTGACCATTTGCTTCCTGAAGTTCTCCACGATGCTTGGTCAGCAATATCAGTTTGACGCCTGGCTGCTCGATATTGCCCTGATCATTGCGGTACTGATTTTTCTTAATTCGTTTATCAGTGGGTTTGTCACCAATACGGTGGCCGCTGCCTTCATGCGCTGGATTGGTCTGCCCATTGTCTTTTTACATCTGACCGGGGTGTTACCCGGCATTATCGATGCCCTGTCCTCATTGTCACTGTCTGTGGGCAACGTCTCGGTATCAGTCTATGGCATTCTGCGGGTGCTGATATTTGGGGCCCTGCTGTTCTGGCTCGGTCGCGCTTCCAACGTTGTCGGTCAGGACATCATTCGTAACCATAAGAAACTCGACATCACGACCAAGGAAGTGTTTGCCAAGCTCTTTGAAGTGGCTCTGTTCTGTATTGGTTTTTTACTGCTGCTCAATATCATGGGCATTAACCTCACTGCACTGGCCGTATTCGGTGGTGCGGTGGGTGTCGGTTTAGGTCTGGGACTACAGTCTATCGCATCAAACTTTATCTCCGGCATTATCATATTGCTGGATCGTTCGCTTACTGTCGGTGACTACGTGGAGCTGGAGGATGGCAGTAAAGGGTTTGTGCGTGAGTTTAAAATGCGCTACGCCGTGCTGGAGACCTACGACGGCAAAGACATTCTGGTTCCCAACGAGAAGTTCATTAACTCCCTGTTGATCAACTGGACACATAAAGATCCAAAGCAACGCTATCGCATCGATTTTTCGGTTGCCTACAAAACTGACATTCGTGCCATGGTTGAGATTGTTAAGGAGGCGGTGGCTGAACACCCGCAGGTGATAAGCGGTGACCACATTCCCATTGAGGAGCGCCCGGACTGTGAAATAGACAGCTTTGGCGACTCCGGGGTAAATATGTTTGTTGAATTCTGGATGGAAGGGATAGACGATGGCAAAAACCGGGTTGGTGGTGACCTGCTGCTGATTGTGTTTGAGACACTGCGCAAACACAACATTGAAATTCCGTTCCCGCAACGCGAAGTCCGGGTATTGAATGACCATGCCGCCGGAATAACCAACACAACACCGTAATACCCTATCGTGGCCAGCCTTGGCGGGCCACGTCACTCACCGGCCGCCTCTGTCAGGACAGTTTTTCCCACTCCAGGTTTTCTCCGCTCAGGCCAAGTGCGTTAGCAAATTGTGAATAGTCGTCCCGCCCCATCGCAAGTGCAGCGGCTTTGAGCTGAGACTTTGCCCGCACCGCTTTAACCTGCAGCAGGTCAAGTCGTCTGTCAGCCTGTTCGTCAAATTCAGCATCAATAATGGCGTGGGCTTTTTGATCGGCTTCCCAGAACACCAGGACATTCGATGCCATCTTAAGATGCACCCCAACCATTTGCTTTTTAGCCAGCAGGGCATGCAGGCCCGCTTGTTTTACCAGCACACCGAACTGGTTTTCCGTAACATGATCAAGTTCATCAAGGATTTGCTGAAGCCCCCGGCAATACTGTTCAACAAGACGGACATGCGCCGGCGATGCATAGTCTTTCGCGCTGAGCGTGGCAATATCGTCTTTCACAATATCCAGATTGACAAGGTGACGCTGTAACGCAGACATGATGCCGGTTCCGGTGGAAAAACATCTATTCTAGCACCCTATTGCGCAGTTTTTTACTCTAAACGACGCCTGTATGCCCGTTTCCAGTCGGTAATTTATGGGTAACAGGCAATAAAAAAGCCAGCGTTCGCTGGCTTTTTCGGTTAGTTCATCACCTTAGAGCGGTGTGTCATGATGCAGGTCGAAACGATCCAGCATCATTACTTTGTGCCATGCATTGACAAAGTCATGCACAAACTTCTCTTTCGAGCCGTCGAAGGCATAGACTTCTGCAACTGCACGCAGTTCAGTGTTTGAACCAAATACCAGGTCTACCGGTGTTGCGGTGAACATGGCTTCGCCCGTCTTACGGTCAACACCTTCATAGATGCCGTCCATATCGGTTTTCTGCCACTTGATCCCCATATCCAGCAGGTTCACAAAGAAGTCATTCGACAGTACGCCTGGCTTGTCGGTAAACACACCGTGCTTGGTATTGTCGGTATTCGCGCCCAGTGCGCGCATACCGCCTACCAGTACAGTCATTTCAGGTACCGTCAGATTCAGCTGATCGGCTTTGTCTACCAGACTATCCGCAGGGCCTTCGTAGCTGGTTTCTGCATTGAAGTAGTTGCGGAAACCATCTGCTTTAGGCTCCAGGTTGCTGAACGACGCCACGTCCGTCATTGCCTGCGTCGCGTCACCACGACCTGGTGTAAACGGCACAGTGACTTTCACGCCCGCATCCGCAGCCGCTTTTTCGATAGCGGCAGCACCGGCGAGTACGACCATGTCAGCCATCGAAATTTTCTTATTGCCAGATGCCTTCTTGTTGAAATCTTTTTGAATAGATTCCAGTTTTGCCAGCACCATTTTCAGCTCTTCAGGGTCATTTGCATCCCAACTGACTTGTGGCTCCAGACGGATACGCGCACCGTTAGCACCACCGCGCATATCTGACGCACGGAAGCTGGATCCTGCCGCCCACGCGGTTTTCACCAACTGAGACACACTCAGACCAGAATCCATGACCGCCGCTTTCAGCTTGGCTACGTCTTTATCATTAACCAGTGCATGATCAACTGCCGGAACAGGGTCCTGCCAGATGAAATCTTCCTGCGGAATGTCGTTACCCAGATAACGTGCTTTAGGTCCCATATCACGGTGTGTCAGCTTGAACCACGCTTTCGCGAAGGCCTTCTGATACTCTTCCGGGTTAGCCAGGAAGCGCTCTGCAATCTTGCGGTATTCCGGATCATATTTCAGTGCCAAATCGGCAGTGGTCATGACCGGCGGGTTTTTCTTACCCTCAATGTGCGCATCTGGCACTGTGGTGTGCATTTTCTTATCTTTTGGTACCCAGATAATTGCACCACCCGGACTGCGGGTCTGCTCCCACTCATTGTTCAGCAGGTTTGACAGATACAGTGTCGTCCAGCGCGTAGGCGCCTGCGTCCACGCACCTTCCAGACCACTGGTTACCGTGTCTTCAGAGTGACCTTTACCACATTTGTTTTTCCAGCCCAGCGCCTGATCTTCCAGCGGTGCTGCACCTGGTTCAGGGCCAAGGCAATCTGCGGCTTTGTGGGCACCATGCATTTTACCGAAGGTGTGACCACCCGCTACCAGCGCAACAGTCTCTTCATCATTCATTGCCATACGGCCGAATGCCACGCGGATGTTCTTCGCTGATCCCATTGGATCCGGCTTACCTTTAGGACCTTCAGGGTTAACATAAATCAGACCCATGTGCGTTGCGCCAAGAGGACGCTGCAGGTGTCCGCCTTTATCTTCACGGTCACTGGCCAGCATTTCTACTTCCGGCCCCCAGTAAACCAGATCCGGTTCCCAGTCATCCGAACGACCACCTGCGAAACCATAGGTATCAAAACCCATGTTTTCCATACCCACGGTGCCAGCCAGGATCATCAGGTCGCCCCATGACAGCGCTTCACCGTACTTCTGCTTGATTGGCCACAGCAGACGACGGGCTTTATCAAGGTTACCGTTATCCGGCCAGCTGTTAAGCGGGTCAAAACGCATCTGACCACCGTCACCGCCACCACGGCCATCCAGCGTACGATACGTACCTGCACTGTGCCATGCCAGACGGATAAAGAACGGGCCATAGTTGCCCCAGTCAGCTGGCCACCAGTCCTGCGACGTTGTCAGCAGTTCATTGACGTCTTTTTTGACCTGGTCAAGGTCCAGCTTGCTGAACGCTTCAGCATAATTGAAGTCTTCGCCCAGTGGGTTAGAACGCGGGTCGTGACTTCTCAGTGGCGTTAAATCAAGCTGCTCCGGCCACCAGAAGTTGTTGGACTTGGGCGTAAAGGCTTTTGACATGCCCGAGCCTTTCGCGCCTTCCGGCTTGCTCATCTGTTTGTGGTTATCTGCAACCGCGCAACCTGAACCAAGCGCAAGTGCGACAAGACCAGACAATACAGTTTTCTTGAAACTTCTCATTGCCATCTTTTTCACCTTGTTTATGTTGTGATTGTGAATGAATAGGATTGGCTAACAACGACGCTCAATTGTTAACCAAAAGTTAATCTTTGATACAGTACGTTTAAAGTAGTCAAGAAAGCTCATTCCGTACAACTGATAAAATCAATGTTGCTGATTGAAAAATATGATTAATCTTGTCACCACCACCGCTTTGGTCTCATTCGGCATGAGATATGCCAAATGAAAATTTGGCAGTGAACATGACGTTACGTATCACTTTTGATACATGCCACCTTAAATCGATACGCTAGTCCGCATCGTAGTCACCCGACAGGTTGATATACTCGGGTCATCAATAGCCAGGGATACGGCTGCTTTTGACAGATGACGTGGAGTAAAAACGTCCTATGATGCTTCCAGTCGGGATCACTGTGGCCTTCGTCATTAACCTGACCATTGCCATCTACTTCGGCTACCTGTGGAAACAGGCTGAAGAAAAACAAGCGGCTTTTCGCTACTGGGCCATTGCCTGTGGCGTGTTTTGTGCTGGCATCGTTTTACACGTCGCTGCCACATGGTTCCCCTCAGTCCCCGTTTTCAGCGTCATTGCCAGTCTAAGTGTGTTTGGTTCTGCCTACATGCTGTTTACCGGGATCCGGTTTTATCCGCTTGCTCAGGTGCACGCCAAGCTGGCAAGCCAGGCGCGTTTCCTCTTCTTATCCGGCAGTCTGGTTATCAGCATTGCAGGTCTTATCGCCCAGGCGTCAGGTGCTGTAGCCTCGGTACTGATGGCCGTTATGCTGCTTTTCTGTGAAGGCGGCTTTTACCAGCGCCGTTCGCCACACTATGGTCATCTTATGACGGCATTCAGAGTCACGCTATCGCTGCACGCGTTTGTGCTGTTTTTCCAGGGCGGTGTGATTTTACTGAAACTGGCCAGCACCCACAGCAGTGACATACAGCGTCTGTTTGAATTGTCTTTGCTGTCGCACTTGTTGCTGGCAGTGGCAACCGCGGCACTGCTGCCGTTTTTATACATGTCAGTAAAAAAACAACACTGGGAAAAGGTGGCGAACGAAGATGAAATGACCGGTCTGCTTAGCCGCAGGGCGTTTATCAGTCAGTCGCTTCAGATCCTTGAAAGCAGCGCCGGAGGCTCGTCATCACTACTTATTGTGGATATTGATTATTTTAAACAAATCAATGATGAGTATGGCCACCCGGCGGGAGACGAAGTGCTTAAACGCGTTGCACAGTCGCTCAAAAGTGGCATTCGGGGTACCGACATTATTGGCCGCCTGGGTGGCGAGGAATTTGCTATCATGATGCCTGGCCTGGCTGCTGAACACGCCCATATGGTGGCTGACCGTCTGCTTAAACGCGTTGCTGACCTGTCTATCACAGTAGAGGGTCATGCTATTCATACCACTGTCAGTATCGGAATTGCGGCATCATCCGGCATTTTATACACCTGGAATGAGCTGTTCAGTCAGGCTGACAGCGCCCTCTACTCTGCGAAACAGCAGGGACGGAATCTGGTCTTCACCTATAACGGTGCCTGCTAGTACAGGCAGGCGCTTAGTCAGCAACAATATCTGACGGCACGTCCTGCTGATTGTCTGCTATCTCCCGTCGTACGGTTTTATAACGGTCAGGCCCTTGTGTTGAGCGGATCCGGGTCATTTTCTCTTCCTCCACCAGATAATTTAGGTGAGACTGACACTCGGCAACCGCAAAGCCAAGGTTATGCGGGTTCAGGGTACGCGAAAACATTACCGGCAAACATTCTTTCAGCGTCTTTGGTGATGTGCAGGCTTCGAGCAAATCCGCTAAATGGCGGGCATGGTGGTCCTTAAGCGCATGCACGCGCTGATGCAACCCGGTAAACGGGCGATTATGCGCCGGCAGTACCAGTGTTTGTTGCGGGAGATGCAAAAAAGGTGTCAGGGTAGACAGATAGTCTGCCAGGCTACCGGCATCTGGCTCAGTGCTGTATGCGCCAATGTTGGGCGAGATCTCAGGCAGGATATGGTCACCCGCAATCAGGATGTGACGCTCCTGACAGTAAAGGCAGACATGCTCGGGAGAATGTCCCCGTCCAATCATCACCTGCCATTGCTGCTGGTTAATTGTCAGCGTCTGGCCCTCTTTGAGCCGTCGATAACTTACCGGCACAGGCGACACAACGTGTCCGAAGCCTTTGCCTGATCCCATCAGTGACCGGCACTCGTCTTCATTCATGCCCGCCCGGACAAAATGCAATTCGTCCTGCCAGCGTGATGCGCCTGCAGCACCATTCAGCAACGCTCTTGCTGCAAAGTACTCGGTTTGTGACATATAGAGTGGCACCCTGTGCTCATCGCACAACCAGCCGGCCAGCCCAATATGATCCGGGTGCATGTGGGTCACGATTACCCCCACAATCGGTTTGTTCAGACTCGCGGTAATGGCTTCCCAGTGCGCCCTAGCAGTATCGGTTCCCAGTCCGCAGTCAACAATCCACCAACCATGCCTATCCTCCAGCAGATACAGGTTAATGTGATTGAGGTCAAAGGGAAGTGGCATTCGCAGCCACAGTACTCCCTCAGCAACCTGGGTAACCTGACCGCCCTCGGGAACAGAAAAATCGGGATAGTGCATACATGGCCTCGGCATCACTGGATAATATGGTTTTACTGAATGGCTAAGTTGAATACAAACTGTAATGGCTGATACTTTGCTATTTGATACACTTATAAATACGCGGGCAGCAGACGATACCTGCACTGTCCTGGCCAGGAATTTGTGGAGCACACGCCATTTTTTTTATCACTCAACGCACGGTCACCTTTTGTTCTCTGGTTTTAGCGGGCATGCTGCTGTGTGCCTCACTGCCTGTCCTGGCGACGCCCGCCCCCGGCGTTCCGGCCCAGGCCACCCCGCAACAAACCGGGCTGCGTGACTGGCCGGTATCCCATCTGCATGTGTTACCGCTGGTGAGAAACCGCCCCCAGTTGGCGGTTGACACCCTGCAAAACCTGCTGACTGACGAAGATGATCCGATCTTACGTGCCGCTTACTACGCGCTGTTAAGCCGGGCTTATTCAGCCCTTACGCTGCCCCGCAAAGCGCTCGACGTGGCCGACAAAGGGCGTGAACTGGTAAGGTTACAGGACCAGCCCTGGCTTTATTATCAGTTGGCACTGTCCCGGGCCGAAGCACTCGACAGCGACGGGCGCCCCTCTGAAGGAAAGACACTCACCGGTCCTGCGCTACGCTGGGCTGAGGCTCATCAGGCCTGGGATTTGCTGGCCTACGGATTGAGCATTGATGGCTACCTTAGCCTGACACTCAGCGCAACGGATGATGCGCTGGCCAGTTTTCAGCAAGGGTACTCGCTGGCACAACAACGTGGCACCCGCATTAAACCGGAAGATTTCGCCAGTATGATTGCGCTGGTCTATGAGTATCGTCAGGAACCTGAACTGGCCCTTCCCTTTCTGCAAGAGGCCGAAGCCTATTACCGGGAAAACGACATTCAGCTTGAACTTGCCAACACCCTTTTTGGTATGGGCAAGGCAAATATTGACCTGGGCAACCGGGAATCCGGGCTGAGACAGCTTCGGGATTCAGCGCAAATCGCGCTGAATATTGGCGATCTGCAGGGTGCGGCCTACAGTTATCACCTTATGGCCAGGCAGCTCATCAATCAGGAAAAGTATGCGCAGGCTGAAGACTTTCTTAACGAAGCCCTGACAATTTTTGAGGATGCCAATAATCGCTTCATGCAAATTAATGTGCTGCTGACCCTGCATGATATCGCCCTGCACGATGCGCGTTTTGAATCAGCGCTGCAGCAGCTTCAGCGCGCCGAGTCACTTGCCCGTGGCGATGCGTTTCTGCCATCCAGAATTACCATTAATGACAGAAAAGCGGCGTTACTGGCCAGACAAGGCAAGTATTTACAGGCCTACCAGCATCTCAAAGACAACGTGGCACTGCAGGAACAATTGAACAAAGAGCAAAATTCACAGCGCCTGTTTGAGCTTCGTACACGTTTTGAAGTGGAGCAGCAACACATCCAGAATGCCCTGCTTAAAGAGCAAAACCTGCGCCAACAGGCGCAGTTACAAAGTGAACAGACACTTCAGCGGTATATCTTTGTGGTGGTATTTTTGTTGCTGGTCATTTGTCTGCTGCTGGCATCGCTGTATATCAATGGCAAACATCAGCGGCAACGACTGGAAAAACTCGCCAACGAAGATGAGCTCACCGGCCTGATGAGCCGTCGGAAAATGCTGGAACAACTGGATCACCACCTGCTGCTTGCGCAGCGTCATAAGTTGCCGCTGACGGTGGCGGTGATTGACCTTGATCACTTCAAACGCATCAATGATCAGTTTGGTCACCTGACGGGAGATGCGGTCCTCAGGGAGTTTGGTGCGCTGGCCAGACAAAGTTTCCGCACAACCGACCTGCTGGGACGAATTGGCGGTGAAGAGTTTATGTTCTGTTTCATGCACACCGACACAGACGAGGCTCAGGCGATGCTGACCCGCTTCGCGACGCGGGTGAAGGACATTCCTTTCGCACTGAATGTACCCGGGCTCAAAGTCTCGGTATCGGCTGGCGTTGCAGCCGGTAAAGCGTACAGCGTGAGTACAATCATTGCCCATGCAGACGACGCACTTTATCAGGCAAAACACGCGGGGCGTGACCGCATTGTCATTTATCCACAATGATTGCGCGTTTGCTATGACAACGACAAACACTGCATCAACCCAAAGGCTGGTATCCGGTTTTATTCTGAGCCGGCGGGTACTGCAGCAGGCCAATGGCGCTGTCATCGAGTTGTGGGTAAAAACAGAAAACGGGCCTCGTTGTCTGCACTCACCGCCACAGCAATACAGTTGTTTTGTACCCACTGATCAGTTATCCGCGCTGAAAGCAGAAGCCAGCGCACAGCGCATTGCGTTTCAGATAGCATCGGCGCCATTTCATACGCTGGACAACCGGTCAGCAACACTGATTAAGGTTTCGTCTGACAAAGCACATCAGCAACTACGACGACTGGCCAGAGCCGCCGGTATCGTGCTTCACGAAGCAGATATTAAACTGACAGAGCGTTTTTTAATGGAACGCTTTATTTATGGCTCACTGGCCTTTGCGGATACCGGGCATTCACAGCAAGCGCCGGTTACCGATGCCAGAGTCAAAGCCGCAGACTACCGCCCGACCCTGACATCACTGTCGCTGGATATCGAATGCGATGAGCACGAGCAATTGTTCAGTGTCGGTCTGGCCTCTGATAACTGCAATAAGGTTATTATGGTTGCGCCACCGGGTATCACTCACGTGCAAGTTGAAAATGCGGCGTTTACCCTGGATCTGGTCGACTCAGAGTCGGCGCTGCTGGATGCACTAACAACAGCGGTTTGTGAGGCCGATCCTGATGTACTGATAGGCTGGAACTGCAAGCAATTTGACTTCGCTGTGCTGGCACGTAAAGCCAAGGCCCTCAAACATCCGCTAAAACTGGGCAGACATGGCCAGGCTGTTAGCGTAACTGAATGGGAGAACGGCCAAACCGTGGTTGATATTCCCGGGCGTTGCGTCGTCGATGGTATCGAAGGGCTAAAGACCATGACATACCATTTCGACAGTTTCTCACTGGATAATGTGGCAGAAACCCTGCTTGGAGAACGCAAGCTGATCCAGGCGGGCGACAAGCTCGCGGCAATAAAGCAGCAGTATTATGAGGATCCGGCAGGTCTCGCCCGCTACAACTATCAGGATTGCGTACTGGTTAATGCCATTGCAGAAAGAACCCGGCTGATCGATTTTTTAATATTGCGCAGCACGCTGACAGGGCTCGAGCCCGGACGTCCCGGAGGTTCTGTTGCCGCATTTTTAAACCTGTATTTACCACACCTGCACCGTGAGGGCTACATCAGCGGTGTACGTCCGAAAGATGGCGGGCTCGCCAGTCCCGGCGGATACGTCATGCGTTCCAAACCCGGGCTTTACGACCATGTCCTGGTCCTGGACTTCAAAAGCCTGTACCCCTCTATCATACGCACATTTTGCATTGACCCAATGGGCCTGACTGAGGGGCTTAAATCTCCCCACGACGCGATTGAAGGTTATAAGGGGGCCCGCTTTTCACGCACTAAGCATTTTCTTCCCGGCATTATTGCGCGGTTGTGGTCTCAACGCGATGAAGCCAAACGTGAAAAAGACAGCGCGCGATCCCAGGCCATCAAAATTCTGATGAACTCGTTTTATGGTGTTCTCGGCAGCGGTGGCTGCCCTTTTTATGACCCACGCCTGGCAAGCTCCATTACGCTGCGCGGCCACGACATCATGCAAACCACTGCGCAGTGGATCAAAGAAGATGGCTTTGATGTTATTTACGGTGATACCGACTCTACCTTTGTGCATGTGGCCGGTGTTACGCACCGGGACGAGGCGCTGGCCATCGGCAAAGATCTCCAGAATAAGATCAACCAGCGCTGGCAGACGGTACTAAAAGCGCAGTATGACCTGCCCTGTTACCTCGAAATTGAATTTGAAACGCATTTTGACCGCTTTTTTATGCCAACAATTCGAGGCTCCCAGGAAGGCAGTAAAAAACGCTATGCCGGTATCACCTTTAAGCATGGCAAACCGGAGATGGTCTTCAAGGGACTCGAAACGGTGCGCTCGGACTGGACTGAACTGGCAAAGCAATTTCAGCAAACACTTTATCAGTATGTCTTTGAAGATAAGCCAGTTAACGCCTTTATACGCGCCCAGGTGGCAGCGCTCAGAGCAGGCGAATGTGACAGCCAGCTTGTCTACTCGAAGCGGTTACGTAAGCCACTTGACGCCTACACACGTACCCGTCCACCGCATGTTAAAGCCGCCAGCCTGGCGCAAACCTGGTACGAAGAGCAGGGCAAAAAACCCGATTTCCTGCAAAGTGGCCGGGTACGCTATGTCATGACCACCGCAGGCCCTCAGCCTGTTGAATGGGTCACGGCTCCCCTTGACTATGAGCATTATCTGGAAAAGCAAATTCAGCCAATTGCAGACAGCATTCTGCCGCTGCTCGGGCTGACCTACAACGATATCATCGATGAACAGCTCGCCTTGTTTTAATGCTGTTTTTGGCCATGGCCTGCACGCTGCTGCTTTCACTTTTTACGCCGTTCTGGCATGGTTGAAGAAGGTTTCCTCTTCACCGACATCTTATGAAAAAAGTACTGCTTGCGATTTTTTGTTTACTGGTTCCGCTTGCCCAGGCGGGTACGGTCTATCTCACACGTCATTACGAAAAGGCGAAGGGTGACGACCCGTCATTAACTGCAGACGGTGCTGCGCGTGCCAGTCAGCTGGCCGCCTACTTTGCAACAACACCGCTGCAGCACATTTACTCTACGTCCTATCGGCGAACGCAGGAGACCGTAGCGCCGCTGGCTCAACAGCAAGGACTGACCGTCGAGGATTATGATCCCTCCGATCTTTCTGCCTTCGCTGATTTGCTGCGGCAACAGACAGGGCTTGTACTGGTCAGCGGTCACAGCAATACAACGCCTGTCCTGATTCAGTTGCTGGGTGGCCCTGACGTCAGTATCGGGGAGGACGATTACGGCACCCTGTATATCCTGAAGACAGACGATCAGGGAACCGTGATGCAGACCATTGAGCTCTTTCCCTGACTACTGACATCAGGGGTATTTGGCGGTCAGCAGCGTGTCAGTGTCCTCAAACCGGACTTTCTGACCATGCTGCAGGCGCTCTGCGCCTCTCACAACCACGGGTTTATCTGACATCAGTTCACCGAAGACCTCAATACGTTCGCCCATGCCTACACCGGTCGTAACCAGAACCTGTGTTGCCTCGTTATTGTCATCAACCTGATACACAAAGGCGCCCGACTTTCTAAGCACCAGCGCGTCCCGGGGTACTGTCGTGCCATGATGACTTTCACTGTTCGGCAACGCGACCCTGACCGCACTCCCAATAGCAAACGTGCCTGGCCTTAGCCCGATACGGATTTCCATCATTCGTGACAGCGCATTACCGACCGGCACAATCGCTCTCACATTTTCTCGTTCAGCATGGCGCGGATCGGCCACCGTGACTTCCATACCATTTTCAATAAATGGCACCACACTCAACGGCGCTCTTGCCATCACATCGACCTGCGTTGGATCGACAATTTGCAGTAACGCCTGACCAGGCTGTATGTATTCACCGATGGTTTTAACGCGAGAGACAACCAGCGCGGAAAACGGTGCGCGAACCTGGCTCATCGATATCTGGTACTCTGTCAGGGCCTGCTGCGCCTTTGCCTGTTTTAATGATTGCCGGGCAATCTCCAGATCAGTTTCTATCTGGTCTACCTCATTCTGTGACAGATTGTTTTGGGTCGCCATGGATGCAAACCGGCTCAGCCGCTTCTCCAGCAGCCCTACACTGGCTTCCCATCGCTGTACTTCTGCCTTTTCCTGACTGAGCGCCAGTGCCAGACGCGTATCATCAAGTGAGGCCAGCAGTGCGCCTTTTTCCACCACCGTACCCACTTCTGCAATCCAGGTAATACGGCCTTCTACTTCCGCTGCTATCTGTGCGTCAGTTCGGCTGATTACGGTTCCGGGAACCCAAATCTGCTCGGTGATCAACTCCTCTTTGACCTGATCAATTTTTACCAGTGCCGGCGGCGGGCCTTCGGCTTCCTGCGCCATAGCCTGATGGGGAAGGTACAGGCAAACCGACGTAAATAACGCGGATGACCATAAAGATAAACGTTTCATGACAGTCCTCACATTTTGTCATTGTGGCGGGAATGTTTAGCCTGAACAGCAACAGAGCCAGGCGACACCCGCGAGCGATGTGTACTACGTGATAGCGTGGGTAATGAAACCTGCAGGAGCGCCGGCAGCAATACCAGTGTAAAAATCGTACTGAGCGACATGCCACCAACAATGACTGCCGCCAGTCCACGGTAAATCACACTGCCCGCACCGGGCAGCAAAAGCAGCGGAAGCATGCCAAAGATAGACGTCAGCGTGCTCATAAAGATAGGACGCAAGCGCAGCAGAACCGCCTGATGCACGGCATCGCGGCGCGACAATCCCTCTCGCTCGCCGTTACGGGTCTGATGAACCAGCAGAATCGCATTGTTCACCACCAGTCCCAGCAGAATGATAAAGCCAATCATGGTGAGCAGATCCATAGGCTGGAACGTCACCAGATTCAGCAAACGGATTGCCATGACCCCACCCACGGTGGCAAGCGGCAGTGCCAACACCACCATCAGGCTGTCTTTAAACGAACGGAACAACCCGGCCATGAGAATGAGCAGCAGCAGCATCGCCATCAGGAAGTTCTGGCTCATCGTGGCAATGGCCTTTTTCAGCGAGTCGGCACTGCCGCCGTACTGAATACTGCCATCAACCGGCATAACGGCCATCAGTTCAGGCTCAATATCACGCTTAAGGATGGTCATCGCCTCTTCAAGGGTCATGCCTTCCGGCGGATTGAAATTGAGTGTCAGCGTGCGTTTCCCCTCTACCCGCTGTATCTGAGTGGGCCCCACTGCGCGTTCGATATCGACAAGCTCACTGAGCCTGACCATTTCGCCATTAGGCGCAATGACCGGGGTGCTTGCGAGTTGTTCAGGATCAGACCAGGGAGTGGCACGGAAAATAATATTCAGACGTTTTACACCATCAAAATACTCGCCGACGTAGGCGCCATCGCCAAGCGACCTAATCAGGCTGGCTACCTGTGAACGCTGGTAGCCTAACTCCATAATGCGCCCGTCCCTCGGATAAAACTGCAGCTCGGGCTCTGCCTGCTCGAGACTGGGGTTTGCCCTCGCGTTGGCCCCCGGGAAACGCGCGCGAATTAACTCCAGCCCTCTTGCTGCGGCTGCCGCCAGTCCGTCTTCGTCAGTTGACTGAAGGTTTACATCAATAGAGCGACCATTCCCGAAACCACCAAACAGGTTGCCCTGCATTGCAAACGTCTGTGTATCAGGCAAATCTTTAAGGATCTCGTCGCGAACCAGCGCTTCCAGCGTTTTCACTTCGGTCTGCTCTTTCGCTCTCACACCAAGCGTGCCGCCGTTTGGCCAGGTAATGATGTAATAATTTTTGAGTGCCGGCGCTTTTTCGCCTTTCATGTAAGGTTCCAGTCGCTCGACAACCCGCTCCATCACGTCATTCTGAATAAATGCCTCACTGGAGCCTGCGGGAAAATTAAAGAACGCATCCACCGCGTCACGTTTTACCGGCGGTAAATAGTCGAGTTTGGGCATCATCAGCAACGTACCAGTAACCGGGAGGGCCATCAGAATGGCTATCACTACCATACGCCTCCTGGCTGTGGCGCTGAGCGCCATAATGAACGCAGAGAGTCGTTGCCACAGCGTTTCAAAACGGTCTTTTTGCGTGCCATCTGCCAGTCCGCGCGCCGCAATAACCGGCAAGACTGTTACGGCAACGATCATCGAGATGGTCACTGCAATGGCAATCGTGAGCGCCAGATCCGCAAACAGCTGCCCCTCGACATCGTCGAGAAACATGACCGGGATAAAGATCGCCACAGTGGTCGCCGTAGAAGCGAGCAGTGCACCAAGTACCTCTTTGGTGGCGAGATAACTGGCGTCATCCGCATTGCCGTTTTGACGCCGGTGACGAACAATATTCTCAAGCACTACGATAGCCGCATCCAGCACCATGCCAACCGCAAAGGCAAGGCCCGCCAGTGAAATGATATTCAGCGTTCGTCCGGTTATCTTCAGTACAATAAAGGTACTGAGCAGCGATATCGGTATCGCCATTGCCACAATCAACGTAGCCCGAACCTGCCGCATAAACAGCCATAAAATAGCGATAGCCAGCAGAACACCTAAAAACAGGTTACTGGTAACCAGGTTGACTGCACGGTAGATGAATACCGAGGCATCAAATGACTGCACCATCGTCAGTTGCTGATCGTTCAGCAGTTCCGTATTGAGCTGGGTGACCTTGGCTTTAACCGCTTCGAGGGTGGCGAGCACATTGGCACTGTTTTCCCGGTCAATGCGAATAGAAATAGCAGGATTTCCATTCTGAATACTGTAATTGTTGCCGTCGGCACGCTGAATGCGGATCTCCGCAATATCAGATAAGTACACCGGACTGCCGTTTCGCCACTCCAGTATCATGTCGCCCATTTTCTGCGGCGCATATTTTCCTTCAAAGCGCAGTGTGTACCGTCGACGGCCAACATCGACAAACCCGCCTGAGACGTCGTTCGCACTCCCCAGTGCACTGGCGATATTGGTTACATTGATACCCAGTTCAGCCGCCTTGTAAGGGTCGAAAATAATCTGAAACTCTTCAGCCCCGCCAACGCCACTTTCCATTCGTGCTCTGGCGACACCCGGGATCGCTTCTATTTCCGGCTGAATAACATCTTCAAAATAGGTTACGTAACTATTGATAGGATTCGGATTGCCCGGCAGACTCTGAAGGAAAAAGTACGTAAGCGCAGGACCGCCACCTCCCCAGCCGCCAAGCATAATATTCGGAGAGGTCGCATCCCGCGGAAGCGGCGGTAAGCGGTTCATGCGGCTAATCACATCAATGATTGATTTCTGCATGTCGGTCTCAAGCCCGAACTCCAGGTTTATCCAAGCATTGCCCTGATTCGCCCAGGCACGCATACTATGCAGCCCCGGGATACCCTGAAGTACTTCCTCCTGCGGTTCCAGTATCTCCGATTCAATTTCCTGCGGTGAGGCGGCTCGCCAGAAAGTCTGAATAGAAATTGTGGGGCGTTCTATATCAGGAAACAGTTGCACTGGTAATGAGAACAGGCTGTAAATACCAAGCGCCATGACGATTGCAATAACGATGGTAACGCCGGAAGCATTTTTAATTGCTGCGCGAGTGAGGTCCATGGTGTCCACCGGACAAGTCAATGATGCAATAAACTATAAGTCGCAAACGCGCAGCAAAAAGTTTAACGCCATTAACACACCGTTTTTGAGGACAAGCGGTAAGCGCTACGATAACCCATCGTTTTTAAGGGATAATTGACCGTACCCAGCCGCCGGTTATCGCATCAGCCCGGCATGCAGATACACACAGGCGATGGCGCGTCAGTGCATTTCCGCTTTATAACCAATGCGAAATCCGCCCCAGTGTTTATTATTCACATAAATAGGCGCGGACAAATCATGCATGACTTCGCCGGTATCACGCTTATACGTCTGCAGCAAAAATGCTTCTGTATTGCTGCCACAACGTGATCCTGTGTAGTCATTGAAAATGCGTTTGGTTCGATTGTTCGCCAGGTCCGTCTGATAATCGCCGGTCAGGGGCTGACTGAATTTTTTATTGTGCGTGGGAAAATAACCGTTTTTATCTACCGCTCCGGCATACACCATATACTGGTAGTGATTCAGCAAAGGTTCCTGAAGTTCAGGCAAAACCCGGTCGGTAAAGTCATCAAATCCTGTTTTATATTTTTTAGGATCGGTTCCCTCAATAGCCTTGTAATTAAAGTCAAATAAATCACGCTCGGAGATTTTCCCGTCAGAGAGCGCCTGTTCAAACAGTCTGCCGATGCGTGATGCGGTAGTTTGGGCAACTTCTCGCACTTGTGCATGGCGGTCTTCGTGGGTAAGACCGGATAACTGCCTGAAGATATCTTCAGTCTGATGGCTCAGACCAAGTACTTTATCCGATACATCTTCAAGGTCTTGCTCAAGTGACTGCGTGACAGTTTGCAGCTCAAGCACATGGGTACTGATTCCACGGCTGTACTCATTATATTCAGCGGCCTTTTCATCAACCGTACTAATAACATCGGTTGCCTTGGCCGACGCTTCGCCAACACTTTGTATCGACGATGACGTGTTACTAATCAGCGATGCCATTTCCTCTCCTGCATCGGCAACGCGATTGATCGCTCTGACAGACGACTCACTGCTCTGATTAATTTCTGAGAGTACTCTATCGATGCCTTCTGTGGCCTCTGTGGTCTTCTTCGCAAGCTCCCTGACCTCGTCAGCCACGACCGCAAATCCGCGTCCCTGATCGCCCGCTCTGGCAGCTTCAATCGCTGCATTTAATGCCAGCATGTTTGTCTGATCGGCAAGCTGATTGATTGTTGAGGTAATACCCGCAATGGAATCTGCGCGCTGTTTAAGATCCTGCAGTTGCTGTACTGAGGTCTGTATTTCATTACTGAGATTACTTTGTTGCTCAAGCAGGCGTGAAAGCTGGGTGAGACTTTCCCGGGTCTTTTCATCCGCATAGTGAATATTGGAACGCGCCTCGGCCGTGATTTCAGATAATGTATCGCTTGCTTGCTCAAGCCTGACAAGGCGATCACCAATTTCTTTGATGTTATCTACCTGTTTGGTGAATGAACGGGCAAGGTTATCGAGGAAATGCGACACCGTTGCACCGCCTATCGCTATCTTACTGGCACCCTGACTAATACTGTGTCCTGTCTTTTCGAGGTGTTGGGTCGTCTCGTCATTAGCAGTATTTGGGGCATCGGCGTTGATATCAGGGAAAAACACCAGAACAGGTGAAAAGAGCAGCGTTATGAGAAGTGCGGTTATCCACCAGGGGAGTTCAAACACACCAATCAGCACAGACAGCAATAATAAAATACCGAGCTGAATAAGGATTTTCTTCACTTACGCCTCGCGAAACAAAACATCTGTAAAGAAAAAATAGCTGAGATCCGGTTATTTACAAATCGGACAATGGTCTTAGAGATTATATAAAGATACAAAAAAGCCCACTCGACTGAGTGGGCTTTCTTTGAATTATGAGCCCCGGCAAGCCGGCAAGGGACAGTTCACTTCGTGACGACCCTTTCAGCGCGAGACATACTCTCACATGGGGCTTGGACCCGCACTCGGGTGAGGCTCCGGTCTTCGTAGAAGATGAAGAGTGACTTAACGTCACTCTTCAAGGAACGAACGCAAGGCATGGATGCCGAGCTGGGCATTGCAACAGGGATGGGTTGTTACACTTTTCTACAGCACGATCACACGAAGGAGGTCCCGGACAAGTGCTTCGCACTTTCCGGGATGACGCCTTTATTTTATTCACATTAATGGGTGTTCAAACAAAAAAAGCCCACTCAACTGAGTGGGCTTTTTTCAGAATGGGAGCCTGGCGGTGTGCTACTCTCACATGGGGAGACCCCACACTACCATCGCCGCTAACGTGTTTCACTTCTGAGTTCGGAATGGATTCAGGTGGTACCACGTCGCTATTGCCGCCAGGCGAAAACTTTTACGTGCAGAATTGTGATGATTGCGTAGCTTTCATCGCAACTTCTGCGCAAGGAGGACTCACAGTACGCTCTGTTGTGCGTCAAGTCAGCCTTGCTAAATTCAACAATAAGGAAAGACTGATATCTAATCGATTGAGTAACACTACTCTACTTTCTTTAGCTCGTCTCATACAAAGCCATTTGGGCGTTGTATGGTTAAGCCTCTCGGGCAATTAGTACAGGTTAGCTTAACGCCTTACAACGCTTCCACACCCTGCCTATCAACGTCATCGTCT